>DASPXV010000055.1:0-25648 GCA_035637115.1 Vicinamibacterales bacterium | reverse complement strand
CGGGAAGAAGCCCTCTGGGAGGGGTTCGTGCTATCGGGCCGCGTCGACAGCGCCGCCGGTCTCACCTACCTCGGGGAATTGAGACGACGCCGCTGATCTGTTGCAAAGGGTGGCTCGCCGAAGGCGAGCGAAAGATGGTGAGCCGCGTAGGAATCGAACCTACAACCCGCAGATTAAGAGTCTGCTGCTCTGCCAATTGAGCTAGCGGCCCACACGGACGGTGGTCGAACTTCTGATGTTATCACAAGTGAATGGATCGTTTCGTTCAACGCCGCAGCACATCGGCGTAGTACCGCTCGTACATTGGCACGACGCGTTCGGTGCAGAAGCGCTCCCGGACGACGCGCGTTGCCGCTTCGGTGATCCGATCGCGCAGCGCTTCATCCTCCAGCACCGATACGGCGCTTTCCGCCATTCCATCGGCGTCCTCCTGCGGATGCAGGAACCCCGTGACGCCGTGTTCGATGACTTCCGGCAGCCCGCCGACGTTGGACGCGACGACGGGCACCTCGCACGCCATCGCCTCGAGCGCGGCGAGGCCGAAGCTCTCCTGCGCCGACGGCAGCAGGAACACGTCGGCGATCGACAATAGCGGAATGATCGCTTCCTGCGCGCCGAGCGGCTCAACCTGCGAGGATACGCCGAGCTCGCGACCGAGCCGGTGCGCGGTGGCCAGCTCCGGGCCGTCGCCGACCAGGAGCAGCCGTGCGCGCACGCGCTGCGCGATCCGTGCGAAGACCTGCATCACGCGATCGATGCGCTTGACGGGCCGGAAGTTCGACATGTGGATCACGAGCTTCGTCTGATCGTCCGGCACGAACCTTCGTCGCAGCTCAGGGTCGAACTGCCGCCGGTACGTTGCGCAGTCGAGAAAATTCGGGATCACCGCGATGTCGCGCGTGACGCCGAGCTCGACCCGCGTTGCCGTGCAAAGACTCTCCGAGACGGCGGTGACGCCATCGGACTGCTGGATCGAATAGGCGACGATCTCGGCGAATGAGGGATCGTTGCCGACCAGCGTGATGTCCGTGCCGTGAAGCGTCGTGACGACGCGCGGCGCCTGCCCGCCGCCGGAGGCCAGCACCTGCTGCGCGAGCCGCGCCGCCGTCGCGTGCGGGACGGCGTAGTGCGCGTGGACGATGTCGAGCGAAGACCGCCGCGCAACCTGCACGATCTCGTTCGCGAGCGACAGCACGTACTGCGGCTCGTGAAAGAGCGGATAGCTGGGGGTCTGAACCTGATGGAACGTGAGACCGGGATGAAAGTGGCCGAGGCGGAACGGCGTATCGGCGCTGATCACGTCCACGTGATGACCGCGCGCGGCCAGCGTCTTGGCGAGCTCGGTGGCGACGATGCCGCTGCCGCCGATCGACGCATAACAGACGATGCCGACGTTCACAGCAGGTGCGGGACCACGACGGGATCGCGGACGACGAGCCCTTCGGCGAAGGAGACGCCGGCGAGCGCGCCGAACTGCGCATCACGGCTCTCGATGAGTTGCCGGAAGCGCGGGACGGTCAGGCGCGTGGCAGCGGCGTCCGGCGCGGCCGGCTGGAACTGCGACGCATGGCACGCCAGCGCACACCGTTTCGTCTCGTAGTGTTCCGACACGTCGACGACGAATGACGGCGCGGCGGAATCATTGATGAAGTAGTAGCAGATTCTGTCCGGCCTCCACGCCTCGCCGCCCGCGTCGAAGCGCCGGAGACCGCTGTTGAAAATCGCCTCGGTCAGGACCTCGCTGGCGGCCACGTGATCGGGATGCCGGTCCGACCAGTACGGGATCGCAACGGCCCGTGGCCGCACCTCGCGAACGAGCCGGGCCGCGGCGCGGATCTGATCCGGATTGCTGCGAATCGCGCGATCGGGCCATCGCAGGTTGACGCGCCATCGCGCGCCGAGCACCGCGCGGGCGGCCTCCGCTTCCGCCAGCCGCTCGTCGACGGTGCCGTTGCTGCCCATCTCCCCCGCGGTGAGATCGCACAGGCCGACGGCAAGCCCGAGCGCGGCGTGCTTCGCCACCGTCCCGCCGAGGCCGATCTCGATGTCGTCAGGATGCGGGCCGAACACGAGCAGGTCGACAGGTTCCATGCCTGCTGCCATGCTCGGCCACGCATCGATCCCGCGTCAACTGGAAACGACGGCAACCGGTTCGACGCCCGGTGCCGTGCGCCGGATGGCTGGCTGATCGCTCAGTCTTCCCATCACGACGCGCGGCACCGTCACGCCTATCGCGCGAACGCCAGGTCCGAGATCAGCAGCGCCCCGCTCGCCGTGCGATCGAAATTGAATCGCACGGTTGCGATATCCGTGAGATCGATACCGCTGAACGCGCCCAGGGGTATACGCACGGTGTTGAGGAACACCTTCGGCACGTGGACGAACTCGCCGGGAGGATAGAAGAGACTTCCGGATACCGCGCCGACCCGCACGGTGGCGCTGTGGTTCGTGCGATCCGTCAGCGTCACGGTCAGATCCTGCGGAACCCCCGAGGCGTTGCGCGCGTCCGCGAAGTTCACGCTGGCGCGGAATTGCAGCGCGAGGAACGGCGTCACGTCACCTGCGCCCGCCGGCACGTCGTTCTCGATTGATGCGGTCGTCTCGGTCCATCCGGCGCGCAATTGACTGAGTCCGCGCGTATCGCGCGAGCGTGCGCTGATCGTCGTATGCGGCTGCCGTGACGTTCGCTCCGTGGGCAGGCAATGCCGCGGCTGTGGCGCTTCCCCTCCGCAGAGATCGTAGGGCGTGATGCCAGTCTGGAACATGCTGCCGCCAAGCGTATTCGTGGTCAGATCCGCGGCAGTCAGCAGCCGGTTCACGTCACGCCGTGCGGCGGCCGGCGCGTGATAGCTGACGAACAGATTGCTCGTCTGCGCAGACGGCGGTGGCGGTGCGTCGCCGCTGAGCACCGCCGCGAAGTTCTCGCCGCCGACATACGTGCGGAAGAACGCGCTCATATACGCGAGGGCGGTTCCGCGCTGCTGCGCCGGCGTCAGGCGCTGATTTCCGGGCACGCGCCCGCAGTGGGGATCTGCGGATCCGCCGGAGACGAAGAAATTCCAGTCGTCGACGGAACCGGGCGCGAAGATCTCCGGAGTCCAGATGGTGTTGTAGAAATTGTGGTTGGCGCCCATGACGAGCACCGTGTGCTTACCAGCGGCGTCCCCCGCCACGTTGTAGCGCGCGTCGTCAAAAAAATGGACGCCCTGCAGATCGGCGACGTCGCCATCGCAGTACGGCAACAGCACCGACAGCGCGACGTTGTTGATGACCGGACGACTGAAGTCGACCGGCGCCAGCGGGAAGACCGCAGTAACGGTATAGGGGGATCCGAGCGACTTGTTGTAAAGATAATGCCGCACGACGCCTTCGCCGCCGCGCGAATGCCCCATCGTGCCAACCCTGTTCAGGTCCACCTTGCCGACAAACGCGCCGCCGAATGGACCGCCGTTGCTCGTATTGAATCCGCTCCACAAATCCAGGTGGTGCTGAATCAGTTCCGCGCGCGCCTGCGCCCCGAGATCGAACACGAGATTGTCCTTCGCGTTGATGCCGTTCGCGCCGATCGATACGACGATGTAGCCGTGACTGGCGAGGACGCTGGCAACGTAGTCGTAGCCGCGATAGCTCGGAATCGGCTGGCGCGGCGCGGTGCACGGCCACTCGAGAAATCCAGTTCCACCTGCTTCGGTGCCCATGTAACACGTCGAATGGCGGCCGTGAAGGAAGACGAGCAATGGATACGGACCACCGGACAGCGAGGCCGGATAGAAGACGCGGCCCGTCACTTCCACGGGGCCCGGGAATCCAGTTGGCGTGAAGGCGGTATCGCCGAAGGTGTATTCGCCGACGGCGACGGCGAGCGGACCCGCGGAACCGGGATCGGCTGCGCGTACCGCGGAAGGAACCAGGAGAAGAACGGACAGGATCAGAAGCTTTCTCATGATTCCCTCCTCAACGTACCGATCCGAGCTTCACGGTTTCCGGCACCTGCGTGCGTTCCTCGCCGTACGACAGCGCAATCGTGGCGCCGTCGTGAATCAGCGTCCGTGTAAGCGTAATCGCGGAGATCTCCTGCTGGTCGGTGCTTTCCTGCGCGGGCAGCAGATTCGTCGAATCGATCGAGATGACCGCAGCCAGATCGCGGACCTGAAACGAGGTGCCGACGATCGTGACGCGCCACGCGGTTAAGGCTTCGACCGTCGTGCCGTTCACGTTGATCTTCGTTCCCGGCGCGAGTGTCAGTTCTTCGATGCGGTAGGTCTTGACGCCGTAGGGGCCGACCGGATTCGTAGAGCTGCCCTTGGCGATCACCTTGCCGTTGAGTTGAAACAGATCGGCATAGTTCAACTGCGCTCCTTGCGCCGAACCATCAGCGGTGAATCCGAGTGCGAGAAGAAGAGCGGGGGCCGCGACCCGCCTGATGAACTGCATACCGCCTCCCATCCGAGTGACGCCGACTGTGATCCGTCGGAAGTGGGCAGCATGGTTAACACAGTTATGGTCCCACTGAAAGCTCATGCATTGCTTGTTCGGAACTCCGCGTACGATGACGTCACCGAAAAAGGAGCTCAGGGATGCGAATCGCGCGCTGGCTGCGTCTCTACGTGCCGCGTTTCTATCTGCAGCGCTTTCCGCTGCTGCTGGGATTCCTGCTCATCGCGTACGTGCCGTTCGCGCTCAAGGCGGTACCCGCGATGTTCCGCAGCACGCTCGTGCTGACGGCGGGCGGCTTGGTCGCGGTCACCACCTTCGCGCTCATTGCCGCCTTCGTCGTCCTCGCCACCAGCCGGACCGTCCGGCTGTGCGGCGCGGCGCGATTCGAAGTTGCGTGGCCGGCGCCGGACGATCGATTGCGGCCGGCGATCGTGGTGGCCTATCTGGCGCTCGCAGCACCGATCGTCGCAATCGCCGTCTACTTGTCCGTATCGGAAGGCGCAGTGCGCGTCTTCGCTGCGGCGGCCGCCGTTCTCGCCGGTCTCGGAGGCGCGGCGCTGTTTACCGTCTGTGCGCTGGCCGTGAATGCATGGCTCGCAGAGGCGACGCAGCCGCTGCCCGACCTGGTGCTGCCGCGGACGGACGAATTGTTTCGGCGCGTGCACCAGCGCAATCCTCCTCGGGTGGCCGCGTGGATTGCAGATGTCCTGCGGCGCGCGCGGCCGTTCCTGGGCCCTGGATATCTCAGTCCCGACGGGGAACTGCGACCGGAGCATTCGTTCGCGGCTGGAATCTTCGCAGCATTCGGGTTGTTCTACCTGGGCGCATATTTTCTTGGCAAGCCGGTTCACGAAGCCGGCGTGCCGGCGCTGGTCTTCGTCCTGATCCTCGCCACGTTCCTGACGCTTCTTCTCGCGGCGATCGCCTTCTTCCTCGATCGCCATCATCTGCCGACGCTGCTGCCGATCGTCCTGTGGATGTCTGCGCTCTCGTGGGTCTCGGCGTCGGATCATTACTTCGCGCTGACGCGGGTTCCGGCGCCGTTGTCGGCAGCCAGGCCGTACGACATCGCGAAAGCGCGGCAGCGGCCGCTCCTGACCGTCGTCGCGGTCGACGGAGGGGGCATTCAGGCTGCGGCGTGGGCCGCAACCGTGCTGACCGGTCTCGCGGAGCGCTGGCCGGAGTTTCATCGATCTGTCGGGCTCGTCAGCGCGGTGTCGGGCGGAAGCGTGGGGACGATGCTGTTCGTGTCCGCCCTGAAGGAGGATCGGCCGCCGAACGTCGAGGAACTGTCGAACGTACGCCACGCGTCGCGGCGAGGGAGTCTCAGCGAGGCGGCGTGGGGATTCGCCTATCCGGATCTGTGGAGAGCGCTCGTGCCGATCTGGTTCGGACGGTTTCAAAAAGATCGCGGCTGGGCGATGGAAGAAGCCTGGCGGCGCAACTTCCGGCGCGATGAAGTACCGACGCTCGGCGACTGGATGGCGGGTGTTCGGGATGGCTGGCTTCCCGCCGTCGCCCTGAACGCCACGACGGTTGAAAGCGGGCAGCGGTTCTCATTCGCGACGTTCGAGCCACCTGAGGAGGCGGATGGCAGAGTGAAGATCCGGCCGTGGCAGCTCGGAACCATGCTGAGCACCTATCCGCAGCGCGACATCGACGTGCCCACCGCCGCGCGGCTGTCGGCGACGTTCCCGTACGTCTCACCCATCGCGACGGCGATGCCGGACGGGGACATCGCGGCGTGGCATTACGGGGACGGCGGGTATTACGACAATACCGGCATGGGCATCGCGATGCGCTGGCTTGACACCGCGATGCTGGGGCACGAATCGGAGTTTCAGGATGCGGCGGTGGCGTTCATCCGGATCCGCTCGAGTCCAATCGGCAAGGATCCACAACCGAAGGAACGCGCGTGGGCATATGAATCGATCGGCCCGCTCGTCGCAACGCTGTCGGTTCGTACCGCGAGCCAGCGTGAGCGCGCCGAAACGGAACTGGAAGTGCTACAGCGTCTCTGGTGCCTGCGGCACGTGAACATCCAGTCATTCGAATTCGCGTTCGAGCTGCCCGCAGATACGCCCGCATCTTCGGCTGCGTCTCGGACGCCAGGCATGAAAGACCCGCCGCTCTCGTGGCAGTTGACGCGGCGCGAGATTGCCGATCTCGACACGGCGTGGGGGACCGGGAAGAACCAGCGCGCGCTGACTGCGTACCTCGCGCTGAAGGACAACCCCACCGTCGGCGCGTGCGTCGGCGCGCAGCTTCAAGTGGGCAAGCGCTGAGATCCGCTGTCGAGCGATCGGTTGATGCTAGGATGCCCGCATGATGAGCGCCGAGGTGTCCAATGTGCGCGATTGATCGCCGTGCCTTTCTCGCCAACGTCGCCGCGGGAGTGGCGGCGAGCGTCGTCTCGCTTGACGGTCAGAGGCCGAAGGCCCCGGGCGGACTCGCGGATCCCGCATTCCGGCCGCTGCCGTTGGGCGCCATTCGTCCCGCCGGCTGGCTCGCGCGCCAGTTGCGCATCCAGGCCGACGGGCTGAGTGGGCACCTCGATCGGTTCTGGCCGGATGTCGCGCAGAGCCAATGGTTCGGCGGCGCCGCGGAAGGGTGGGAGCGCGCGCCGTACTGGCTCGATGGTGCGATCCCGCTCGCGTTCCTGCTCGACGATCAGCCGCTGAAGGCGCGAATCGCCGGCTACGTGGACCACATCGTCTCTCATCAGCGCAGCGACGGATGGTACGGTCCATACCCTGTTGACGCCGTCACGAATCGCTACGACATGTGGGCGATTCTGCTGGCGAACAAGGCGCTTGCGCAGTATCACGATGCGACCGGCGACGCGCGCGTCCTCGATGCCGTGATGAAGAGCCTGCGGGCGATGTCCGCCGGGCTTGACCGGACTCCTCTTTATGCGTGGGGCAAGTTCCGATGGTACGAAGGTCTCGTGTCCATCTTCCACGCATACGAACGGACGCACGAGCCCTGGCTGCTCGACCTGGCCCGCAAGCTGCGGACGCAAGGGGTGGATTTCGCGGCGTTGTTCGCGACCGACGATATCAAAGTGCCGACGCCGCGCCGAGGCCTCTGGAAATGGACGAAGCACGTCGTCAACAGCGCCATGGCGCCCAAAGCATCAGCGCTGGCCTGGCGCCTCGATCAACGTCCCGAAGATCGCGCGTTCGGCAGGAAGATGATCGAGATCCTCGACGAGTACCACGGGCAGGTCAACGGCATGTTCTCCGGAGACGAAAGCCTCTCCGGCAGGAACCCGCTGCAGGGCACCGAGCTGTGCGCGGTCGTCGAGTTCATGTACTCACTCGAGCACCTCTTCTCGGTGTTCGGCGATCCGTTTTTCGGCGATCGGCTGGAGCGCGTCGCGTTCAACGCGCTGCCGGCCGCCATCGCGCCCGACATGTGGTCGCACCAGTACGACCAGCAGGTCAACCAGGCGCAGTGCACGATCAATCCGGAGCACGGCTGGTCATCCAACGGGCCCGAGGCGAACCTGTTTGGTCTCGAGCCGAACTTCGGGTGCTGCACGTCGAACATGCACCAGGGCTGGCCGAAGTTCGCCGCCCACCTGTGGATGAAGACACCTGATGAAGGACTCGCAGCTGCGGCTTGGGCGCCCTGCGAGATGCACGCGCGATTGCGCGAGGCGGACGTCACCGTCTCGGTGAACACCGACTATCCGTTCCGCGACACGATCAGCCTCGCCGTGCACCCGAGCCGGCGCGTGCGGTTCCCGCTGCTGCTGCGAGTGCCAGGGTGGGCGAATGGCGCGACGGTTCGCGTCGGATCCGGCCCCGAGCAGCGCATGGCGGCTGGCTCGCTGCATCGCCTCGAACACGAATGGAATGGCGCGACGGACGTGACGCTGCGGTTCCCAATGCGCCCGGTGGTGACGGTCCGCTACAACGAGGCGGTCGCCGTCGAGCGCGGTCCGCTGGTGTACTCGCTGCAGATTGGCGAAGAGTGGTCGCGCATCAATACCGACAAGCCGCATCGCGAGTTGCCCCATGGCGATTTCGAAGTCAGGCCGACGACGCCGTGGAACTACGGTCTGGTTGTGGACGAGCGACATCCCGAGGAAGTTGTCCGGTTCGAAGAACGCCCGATCGGCGACCGGCCGTTTTCCCCCGAGGGCAGCGGCGTCATGGCGCGGGCGCGCGGGCGGCGGATTCCTGGCTGGAAGATCGCGCGCGGCTGGGCGGCCGAGTTCTCGCCCGCCGACGCCGTATGGGCGGATCCAGGCCGTCGCGTGACGGATCAGCCGCTCGAGCCGATCACGCTGATTCCATACGGCTGCACCAATCTTCGTATCACGGAGTTCCCGAAGGTGCGGTCCGCGGACTAAATGCCTGCCCCCTTATCGTACGGCACGAGGATCCCGACTCATCCGTGACATTTGCTTCAAGCGCGTATCATGGGCGCCGCCCTGCGAGTGCGAGGAGGTCGTCATGTCCGCGCACGCCCATCGGAACTGTCGTCGATCGAAGACACTGCTGATCGCGTCGCTGCTCGTGGTCGCGACGACAGCCGCCATCACGGCCGTCGATTCATACGAGTTCGCCACTCCCCTGTTCGGACTTGCTGTCGCGCCAGACGGAAGTCTGCTCGTGGCTGACGCCGGTGCCGGCATCGTCGAACTTCGAAAGGGAGTCGGGACGTTGATTGCGGAGCTGCCGGGCGTGACCGACATCGCGCCGATCGGCCGCGGCGAGATGTTCGCCATCAGAGGCGGTGGACCGGGACTCACGACCGGCAGCCTGTTCCGCGTGTCGCGCGGATCGACACGGCTGATCGCGGATCTGTATGCGTTCGAGGCCGCAGCCAATCCTCACCCGGCCGCGATCGATTCCAATCCGTTCGACGTCGAGGACCTGGGGGATGGCGTGGCGGTCGTGGCGGATGCCGGCGGCAACGATCTCCTGATTGTCGACGACTCCGGCCGCGTCGATTGGATTGCATCGTTTCCGAACGAGGTCGTGCCGACGGCTGACATCAAACACCTATTGAACTGCCCGGCGCCGCCCCCGGGATTCGAACGCATCTGCACGCTGCCGCCGACGATTCCGGCGCAGGCGGTCTCGACGAGCGTGGCGATCGGCCCCGACGGCGCGTACTACGTTGGCGAGCTGAAGGGATTTCCCGCGCCCATCGGCAAGTCGCGCATCTGGCGAGTCGAGCCCGGCGCGCGCCATGCCGTCTGCGGATCCAGCGACCTGTGCACCGTCGTTGCCGACGGGTTCACGTCGATTGTCGACCTGACGCTCGGCCGCGACGGCACCCTGTATGTGACGGAGCTCGACGAAGCCACGTGGGCAGCGGTCGAATTTGGCCGGCCGCTGGCCGGAGGTACAGTCAACGCGTGCGACACGAGCTCCTGGACCTGCAGGGAAATTGCGACTGGACTCACGATGCCGATCGCAACGGCCGTCGATCGCAGAGGGGCGATCTTCGTGGCGATCAATGCACTCATACCCGGCGCTGCGCGGATCATCGCGCTGCAGTGAGCGGCGCCGCTTCATCTGGTTCCCGCTCGAGCGTTGATTTGATGGCGGTGAACGGGGCGTTGCCGATGGCGTAGCGCTGCCAGTCCTTGTAGTCGAAGTGCCACCATTCGTTCGGGTTCACGGTGAAGCCGTCAGCATCCATCACCCGTCGCAGTAAGGCGCGCCGCCAGCGCTGCGCGTCGCTGCCTCCGGGATAGAACGCGTAGGCGCGCGGCGTGCTTTCGTCATACGTGCTCGGCATCTCGACGGCACGTCCCGTCGTGAGGTCGTACAGCGTGAGGTCGACAGCGGCGCCGCGGTTATGGCGCGAACCTGTGGCGGGATTGGCCACGAGCCATTTTTTATCCGGCGGCGTGGCATCCCAGAATGTCTTGGTCACGTACCAGGGCCGATACCCGTCGTGGATCAGCAGGCCGTAGCCATATGATTTGAGCTTCCGATGAGCGCGGACGAGGGCGTCCGCCGCCGGACGCTGCAGGAACGCGCGCGCTTCCGGGTAGAAGACCGATGCTCCGCAGCGGAAACATCGGGCCGACCGATAGCCGCGTGGTTGCGTTCGTCGCAATCACGATGTCACGTGCGGCTCGCGTCCACCCGCGAGCTGTCCGCCCGTTTTCGCCGTTCATCCGCTCCTTCGCCCTTTCATCCGATCGTGCACCCGCACGCCGGCGCCCTTCCGTATCGTGCGTGCAGGAGGAGGTCCGATGAAACTGTTACGTGAAGGAAGCGCGATCGTGTTGCTGGCGGCCCTGGTCTTCTCACCAGCGTTGATTGCCGGGCAGGCGCGGCCGGCGCAGCCGCCGCCCGGGTTTCCCGATCTTGTCGGGGCGCTGAAAGCGACACCTGGGTGCGTCGGGGTCGAGGTGGCGCGGACCGGGTCAGGCAAGCAGGTCATCTTCGCCTGGTTCGAGGATAAGAAAGCCGCGCTGAACTGGTACTACAGCGACACGCATCAGGCAGCGATGAAGCAGTTCTTTCCGCAGTCGCAGCAGGCGCCCAGGCACACGCCGATGGCAGGCGTGCCAGATGATGGAGGGCCGGTGCTGGCGATCGCGTCGCTTACGCTGGCGGAAAAGGCGCCTGGCGAGGTGACGACGCTGCCGGTCTCGCAAATCGCGATCGAGCTATATCGGCCGCTGCCCGGCGGCGTCGCGCTCGGGGGGCGCTTCGCGCCCTCGGCGATCAAGGTGCCGGGGCTCCGTGAAGCGACGCTGACAGGCGCGCCGAAATCCGATCGCGAGCGATAAAGGGATCTAAGATCGCGTCCATGGCCAGTGAGCCGGCGGACATGTTGAACCAGCCGCGCACGGTCCCCGCCTGGGTCCGGGTGTCGCTGGTGAACGTGGCCGCCGCGCTGCTCGTCGTGCTGGCATTCAGCCATGTGACGTGGCGCACGCCCTGGAACCAGCTCCTCGGAGCGTTCGCCATTGCGTACCTGATCTCCACGTGCATCGGCGTGCCGTGTGCCTACGTGATTCCGCGGGTGTCGCGCGCCATCACCGGACGCGTTCCGTTTCCCTACACGTGGATCATTTTCATCGCCGTCATGATCGGACTGGCGGTCATCGGCAGCATGGCGGCACTCGCCGTGATGTGGGCGACGGGGTACATACCGTCGGCGCACTTCCGCGACTGGCTCGGCGGCTCCCTGAAAATCGCGATCATCATCACGCTCGTGTTCGGCATTTTCACGACGCTGATCGAAATCTCGCGCTCGCGGCTCAGCGCCGCGACGCTCGCGCTGCGGACCAAGGAGCGCGACGAGGCGGAGGCGCGCCGCCTCGCGAGCGAGGCGCAGCTGGCCTCGCTCGAAGCGCGCGTCAATCCGCATTTTTTGTTCAACACGCTCAACTCGATTGCCGCGCTGGTGCGGGACGATCCCGCAGCGGCCGAGCGGATGACCGGGCAGCTCGCGGCCCTGATGCGCTCGTCGCTCTGCCAGCAGACCTCCCTGGTGCCGCTCGATGACGAGCTGCGCATGGTCCGTGCGTACCTCGACATCGAGCAGGTCCGGTTCGGCGATCGGCTGGATTACCGCTTCGATATCGCGAGCGATGCGGGCGCCGCGCTCGTCCCGCGTCTGTCGGTGCAGACGCTCGTCGAAAACAGCATCAAATACGCGGTCTCGCTCCGGCGCGAGCCCACCACGATCGTCGTCCGCGCAGCGCGCGACAACGGGCGGCTGCGCCTGGAGGTGCACGACAATGGTTCCGGATTCCCGGCATCGCAGCCGGCCGACGGACACGGGCTCGCACTGCTCACGTCCCGGCTGGCGATGAGCTTCGGCGATCGCGCAACGCTCACGATCGAGAGCCGGCAAGGCGATACGACGGTCATCATCGAGCTGCCCGCATGACCATGTTCCGCGCCTGCGTGGTGGACGACGAGCGTCTCGCGGTCCAGCGGCTCACGCGCCTCCTCGAAGCGACCGGACGTATCGAAGTTGCCGGAAGTACGACCGACCCCGAAGCGGCGCTCGCGTTCCTGCAGGCGAACGATGTCGACGTGCTGTTCCTCGACATCCAGATGCCGGGGCTGACCGGCTTCGAGCTCCTCGAGCGCCTCGAACGCGATCCATTCGTCGTCTTCACGACCGCGTACGACCAGTACGCGCTCGATGCGTTCGCTGTGAACTCGATCGATTACCTGCTGAAGCCAATCGAGGCCGAGCGGCTCGATCGCGCGCTGGACAAACTGGAGCGCCGATCCGGCAACAGGCCCGGCGCGGTGAGCGGCCGCGATCTGTCCATGATCCGAGCGCTCGCGCGCGAGCTCGCTGCACGGCGCGCGCCCGCGCTCCGTCTGGATCGCATCGCGTCGCGCGTCGGCGATCGCACGACGATCCTCGACGCCGCTCGCATCACGCATTTCGTCGCCAGGGACAAGCTCACCTTCGCCATCCTCAACGGCCGCGAGCACGTCGTCGACTACACGCTGGCGCAGCTCGAAGAGCGGCTCGAACGCCGATTCGTCCGCATCCATCGCGCGACGATGGTCAACGCCGCGTTCGTGCAGGAGCTGTTTCCCGCCGTCGACGGCGGGGTTCTGGTCCGCTTGAAAGACGAGGCGAAAACGGAACTCGCCGTCGCGCGCGACCGGGTGCGCGATCTCAAGGAACGGCTGGGAATCTGATCGGTCGTGCTTGCGCGGGCGGGAGCAAGGATCTAAGCTGGCCACTGCGCGCAGGGGCGCATCCCGTCCGCGGAAAGGGCCGTGCCCACCCCTCACAATTGAACTGAAGGACACGAACCTTCTTTCAGCCTGACACCTGCGGACATCCAGGCATGCAATGAAAGGAGATTCGTATGTCTGACGCGGTACCGCTCCCTCCACGCCCCAGCATCGATTACTACAGGAAGCTCGCGAAAGATCTGCAGCATGCCTGCGAATCCGGCACCGAAGCCGCCGTTCGCGAATGGGCGATGCGGTGGATTGAAACGCTGGCACAGCTGCGCAAGGACACCATCCCTCCGGGCGCGCTCCGCCGCGAAGTGGATCGGCTCACGCGGCGCTGGAACGAGGCGTGGCAGACGAGCGAACGCTCCGCGCAGTGCCTGCTGGCCGACGCGCAGTTCTTCGTCGCGCGCGAGCACGGCTTCGCGAGCTGGCCGAAGTTCGCGGCGCACGTGGAGTCCCTGCAGCGGCATGATTCGCCAGTCTCGCACTTCGAGTCCGCCGCCGAGGCGATCGTGCACGGCGACACGGCGCAGCTCGCGAAGCTCCTCGAGGAACATCCGCAACTCGTGCACGAGCGCTCTACTCGCGATCATCACTCAACGCTCCTGCACTATGTGTCGGCGAACGGTATCGAGGACTTCCGCCAGCAGACGCCGAAGAACATCGTCGAGATCACGAAGATGCTGTTGGACGCAGGGGCGGACGTGAACGCAGTGTCCGACGCGTACGGCGGAGGATCGACAACGCTCGGACTCGCCGCCACCAGCATCCATCCCGAGCAGGCCGGCGTGCAGATCGCGCTGCTCGAAACGCTCCTCGCACACGGCGCACAGATCGAGCAGCCGGGCCTTACCGGCAATGGGCAGAATGCGATCGGGGGCTGCCTGGCGAACGGACAGGGCGCCGCGGCCCGCTTCTTTGCCAGTCGCGGCGCTCGCATGAACTTCGAGGAAGCCGCCGGCGTCGGCCGCCTCGACGTCGTCAAGGAACAATTCGACGAGCAGGGGCAACTCAAACCCGGAGTAACGCCGCAGCAGATGGAAGCCGCATTCATGTACGCGTGCGGCTACGGTTATCCGGACGTCGTGCAGTTTCTGCTCGAACGCGGCGCCGATCCACGCACGAGCAACAACCGCGGACAGACGGGCCTGCACTGGGCGATGTACGGACCTCACCTGGAGGTCGTGCAGATACTGCTGCGGCACCGAGCGCCGCTAAACGCGCGCGATGCGATGGGATCCACGGCGTTGCACTGGGCGCTGAAGGGCTGGGCGATGACGTCCGAGGCGGATGAACGCGAGCGGTACTACGAGATCGCTGCACTGGTGGTCAACGCGGGGGCGGATGTGGATCTCGAACACCTGGAGCGCGACGAGCGGCGAGGGCGGGTCGCGGACAAGGTCCGCGGCGACGCCCGCATGCGCTCGGCCCTCGGCATGTAGTGGAACTCGAGTTGCACGCTTTCTTGTCATGGAAGACTCACTGATGAGGAACTGGGGCATCTCGTTCGCCGCGGGCGCGATCGGCGCAGTGACACTGACGGCGATCCACCAATTGGCGACAAAGGTCACCGACGATGCGCCGCGCATGGATGTGCTCGGCGAGCGTGCAATCGTCAAGGGCGCCGTGGCCGCGGGTCGAACGCCGCCACAGTATCCGTCGCTGTATCTCTGGGCTCTGGCGGGAGATCTGCTCGCGAACTCCGCGTACTACTCGCTCATCACGTGCGGACGCAATGCGCGAACGTGGTTGCGCGCGGTGTCACTCGGCGTCGGCGCAGGCGTTGGTGCACTCGTTCTACCTCGCCGGATCGGCCTGGGCGATCCGCCGAGGAGCTGGAAGGTGTCGAACCAGGTGATGACGGTCGCGTGGTACCTCCTGGGCGCACTCGCGGCCGCCGCCGCGGGACGCCAGCTCAGCGCAGATCGCGCGCACGTTTCCGCTTAGTCCGCTATTCCGCGCCCTGCTTTGCGCCACACGCCGGCGCGGAAGGGGGCGTCCATGCGGGCAACATGGGGACTCCTGCGCGGCCGAGCGCCGCATTGACCTCCGCGACGCTCGTCGCCTGGATCCGCCGCAGTGCGTCGTTCCCGCGATCGATGTTGGCACACGGAGCGTCAACGCCAGCGACTACGCTCGGCGTCAGATCCATGTCGGCGACGAGCATGTCATTCAGACGCCGGCCGAGATCGCGATGCGCGATGCCAAAGCTTGCAGGCCCACTCGCCAGCGGCGCCAACGCGGCGTCGAGCGATTGCCCCGCCGCGCCGATCTGCGATGCGGCCGCAAGCGCTGTCCGCACCTTCTGGATGTACGTCATCGCGTCGTACGTCGCGCCAAGGCCTGCGACCATCCGCTGCTGCAGGCGAAACTGCGCGGCAAGGGCGGCGGGCGGGACCGTTACACGTGGATCCTGCACGACGGTGATCGGCTGCGTGTAAGTATGGCCGTCGACCGTCAGCTTCGCCGCGTACGTCCCCGGCAGCACCATCGGCCCGAGCAGCGTGGTGCGCGGCGTCTTCCCGGGAATCGCATGCCAGCTCAAGGTGTACTCGCGGTAGTCGAGCGCCGTGCCGCTGTAGCCATAGTTCAACGTCGGCGGATTGGGGTAGCGCAGATCCCACGCGAAGCGATGCATCCCGGTTGTCGTCGGGAGCACGGCTGGAGGAGCAAGCCAGTATTCCGGCACGTTGGCCATCGTCGTATCGACGGCGGGCGGGACACTCGAGTACTCCCGGACGACAGCGCCAGCCGCATCGGAAATCGTCAGCGTGATTTGGCCCGCTGGAGATGATGCGAGGTAGTAATCGATCACCGCGCCTTCCAATGGATTCTCGCCGACGACCATCTCAGGCGGCACGGGCGTGTCCTGAGTGTTGTCCCACCGGATCCGCGACGCAGGCTCGGGCCGGAAGAGGAACGCCGGCGCGGATGAGGACAATGCCGCGCGGGCCTGGCGCAGTGGCGAGATGTTGTCGAGAATCCAGAAGCCGCGTCCGTATGTAGAGATCGCAATGTCGCTGTCGTGCACGGTCAGATCGCTGACCACGGTTGTCGGCAGATTGAGCTGCAGTGACTGCCAGTGATCGCCGCGATCGAACGACACGTACACACTCGTGACCGTCCCGGCGTACAGGATGTTCGGATCTGTGGGATCTTCCCGTACGACGCGCGCGACTTCCCCGTCCGCCAGGCCGCTCGAGATCTCCTGCCAGGCCGCGCCGTAATTGCTCGTTCGGTAAATATGCGGGTGCGCGTCGCGCGAGAGGAACGCGACGTACGCCGTGCCCGCGCCGGCGTGCGACGCGTCGATCACATTCGCGGAACCGGGCGGAAGATTCGGCGGCGTCACGTTCGTCCAGGTCTTGCCGCCGTCTCGCGTGAGCTGGATCAGACCGCTGCTCGCGCCCACCCAGAGCACACCCGCATTGACGGGCGACGACGCGAGGGACTGGATCGATCCGCCGGGCGCCGGGCCGCTGACGCCGGCGCCTCCCGGTGCGATCGGCGTCGCCGGCGCTCCCGGCAGTCTTGTGAGATCGGGACTGATCGTCCGCCACGTGCGTCCGCGGTCGCTCGACGCGAGCACGTACTGCGCGGCCATATACAGCGTGCGGCCGTCCGTCGAAAACGCGAGCGGCGGCGCGCCGCCGAATCGATCTTCGGGCGTCGGCTGATACAGGACGACAACCTGGTTTGTCGTCCGATCGAAGCGCCGGAGGACGTGATACCAGCCCTGCGTGTACATGTAGCGCTTGTCGAGCGGATCTGCGATGAGGAACCCGTTCTCGAAACCGGCCGGCGAATACCAGTCGTTTGGCCGGATCTCGCCGAAGTCGCTTCTGCTCAGCACACACGCGGTGCCCGAGTCCTGCTGCGGACCGCACACGTGGTACGGGAAGTCGTAGTCTGTGGACACGCGATAGAACTGGCCGTTCACCAGTCCGTAGTACGGCGTCCACGACTCTCCCGCATCCACGGTGATCGCGACGCCCTGGTCCACGCCCGAAATCATCCGCTTCGCGTTCGTTGGATCGATCCATAAGAAACGGGGATCCGCACCGCTCGGCGCGCCCCAGAACGCCGCAACGTGCTGGCCGGCGTCCGTTGATTTGTAGATCGCCGTCCCCATCAGATACACGACATCTGGGTTCTGCGGATCCGCGTACATCTTCCCGCCCGCGCTCGCGAGCTGGCGCGTGCCCAACGTCCACGAGTCGCCGCCGTCATCCGATCGATAGAGTCCACGGTTCGCGCCCGCGCCACGTGTGCCTCCGACGCCGGCGAGCGCGTACAACCGTCGCCCCTGTGTGCCTGATGCCGGCGCGAACGCGGAGATGCGGGCCCCATCGGGCAAACCGCGCGCGCCGACGGGCTGCCACGTTACGCCGCCATCGCGAGATCGGTACGCGCCTGTCGACGACGCTTGCGCGCTTCCACCACTGGCCGTCAGCAGCGCGTAGACGATCTGTGGATCGCGATAGTCCATGTATACGTCTGAGGCGCCTGACGCGCCCTCCGCCGCCAGGACGCGCGTCCACGAGCGCCCGCCGTCGGTGGAGCGGTACACGCCTCGCTCACCTTCCGGTACGACGGCGTCTGGTGCGGCGCCGCGCCCTGCACCCGGCGCACGAGGCCCGAGCACGGCGACGAGCAGCGTATCTGCACTACGTGGATCGACGACGATGCCGCCGATGTACTGCGAGCGTGGCAGACCGATGTTCGTCCACGTGCGTCCCGCATCGGTGGATTTGTAAATGCCTTTCCCGATCGTGAACGACCAGCCTGACTGATTGCCCGTGCCGACGTAGACAACGTTCGGATCGGAGGGGGCGACGGCGACCGCGCCGATGGAAGCGATATGGACAGAATCGAAGATCGGCTTCCACGTCGTCCCCGCGTTCGTCGTCTTCCAGACGCCACCCTCGGGAAGCCCGACGTAGTATGTCGTGGGATCGTCAGGTATCCCGGCGGGCGCGGAGATGTAGCCGGAGCGTGGTGGACCGATCGATCGCCAGCGCAGTTCGGCGAACGCAGATGGGTTCACCTGCTCCGTGCGCACCAGCGTGACGGCGAGCAGCACGAGACCGGATAACAGCAGCTTGCGCATGGGAGTCCGCGGATGATACACCGCGGGGCACGCGCCCTGATATGATGCGCGCACCAAGGAGCGCCCCACATGGATCTCGTGACTCGTGCGAAAAATATCTGCCTGACTCCCGCGACCGAATGGCCGGTGATCGCCGAAGAACCGGCAACGACAAGTGGTTTGATCGCGAATTACGCCGCGCCGCTGGCTGCCATCGGAGCGATCGCCGGCTTCATCGGGACGACGATCGTCGGGACGAGCGTGCCGTTTCTGGGCACCTACCGCATTCCCCTGGTCACTGGCGTAGTGATGGCGATCTTCGGCTTCGGCATGGCGCTGGTGAGCGCCTTCGTGCTGTCGTTGATCATCGACGCGCTGGCGCCGACCTTCAACGCCCAGAAAAGCCAGATCCAGGCGTTGAAGCTCGCCGTGTATTCGTTCACGCCGGCATGGATTGCCGGAGTGCTGCGGATCTTTCCAATCCTGGGCATCCTCGGATTGTTCGCCGCGCTCTACGCGGTCTACCTGCTCTATCTGGGCATTCCGCGCCTGATGAAAGCACCGGCGGAAAAGGCGGTTCCGTACACGGTCGTCGTGTTCGTCTGCGCGATCGTCCTGACGTTGATCATGGGGGCGATTGGCGGGCTCTTCGTCGGGGCGGGCCTCGGCGCGGGCGGGCTGTCATCGGCGCGGGCGACGTCATCCGACGTGCAGTTCGACAAGAACAGCCCGATGGGGAAGCTCCAGCAGCTTGCGAAGACGGCGGAAGAGGGGAACAAGAAGATGGAAGCGGCCGCGAAATCGGGCGATCCGAACGCCCAGGCCGCAGCGGCGGTGGAGAGCCTGGGCGCGCTGCTCGGCGGCGGCAAACGCGTCGACCCCGTCGACATCGAACAACTGAAGCCGCTCGTGCCCGAGACGTTCAACGGGCTGCCGAAGACGTCGAGCAAGGCCGAGAAAAGCGGGATCGCGGGGCTGATGGTCTCGAAGGCCGAAGCGCACTATAGCGACGGCGCAGATAAGTCCGTCACGCTCGAGATCTCCGACACCGGCGGCGTCAGCGGGATCATGGCGCTCGCCGGGTGGGCGGGCGTCGAAGGGGTCAGCGAGGACGACCGCGGCTCCGAACGGACGCAGAAAGTGAACGGCCGCCTCGTGCACGAGAAGACGTCGAAGACCGGCGGCAGCAACGAATACGCAGTCGTCGTGGCCGATCGCTTCGTCGTGAGCGCGAAGGGTAAGGGGGTGGATGTCGGCACATTAAAGGCCGCGGTCTCGGCGATCGATCTGGGCAAGCTGGAATCGATGAAGACCGTCGGCGTCAAGCAATAGGTCGAAGCTCCTCGACGGGACACGTCAGGCGCGGGTGGTCCGGATCGCTCAGATCGATCTGGTCCCACCGCGCCACGTATCCCCCGCCACGTTTTCCGAACAGCATTTTGACGCCGAGGCCCAGGCGCTCGGCCAGTCCGGCCATGCCGATCACAACCTCCGTGATCTCGCACACACCGCCGCGGACCTCCGCGCGGAACTCTTCGAGGAGTCCTACCGGTTTGTTGTTGCCCGCCAGCACTTCGTGCCCGAGCAGCCAGTCGAGGCGTACTTCTGCGCTCACGATCCCCCCGGAATGCCGCTGAACCACGTTCGCGCACGTGATTCGAGAGCGGCGGCAGCAGTTTCGCCGGCGGCGAGGTCGACCTTGATGTGATCTTCCTGTTCCAGTTCCTGATCGAGGATCTCCTCGAAAGGAATACGCACCGGCCGTCCCTCCGCGATGCCGAGCGCGTGCTCGAGGCCCGTGACCCACCGCCCGAGAAACATCGCGACGCGCGCAAGAAGTACCGAAGGACCGACGTCAATGGCGACGACTCGGGGCGGCGCGCCCTGGCGGATCTCGAGAACGACGCTGTCGGCGCGCCCCATTTCCCGGCCGTGCCGATCCATCACTTCCTTGTCGAGCATGTCGCGCACAAGATCCATCTCAGCCCCCGAAAATTTCCAGCGGGATGACGACCAGCGCCAGCAGCGCACCAAGGATGGTCAGCACCGCAAGAAATCCATTCCGGAACGGACCGTTCTTGTGGTCCCTGAGGTATTTGTCGTCGTTCATCAGCACGAGGAACGGCAGGACCATCGCCGGCATCACCACGACGGTGAGCGCGACGCAGATCATCGTCACGCGCAGCGGATCGAAGCCAATCAGCGCAATCGCGAGCGACAGGAGCAGGACGAACGTGAACGCGGCCGTGAACCGTGAAGCGCTCAGCCGCGGCTTGTTCGCGCCCCACGGCGCGCCGAGCACTTGCGCAAACACGTATCCGGCGTTCAACGCGATCTCGACGGCCGCTCCGAAGCAGCCGATTCCGAGCGACACGGCGAAGAGGCCAATCGCCCAGCGGCCGAATGCCGGGACCAGCATCAGGGCCGCCTGCTCGTACGAGTCCACCTGGATCTGCCGCGGCCCGAGGACCATCGCGCTCGACACGAGCACGCCCATCGAAACGACGGTGCCGAACATCGTACCGACGTACGCCGTCGTCGTGTTCACCCACAGGTCCTCCACTTTCAACTTCTCCTCGATCGTCCCTGACGAATAGAAGTTCAGAAGATACGGACTGACGGTCGCGCCAACAATGCTCACGGCAAGGAAGGCGTAACGCAGGTGGTGATGCGTGGACAGCGTTGGCACGAACGACTTCCCGAGGTCCGCGACATCGGGTCCGAGCTTCCAGGCCGATACGACGAAGCACAGCGTCACGAGACCGAGGATGCCGATGCCGTACTCGATGACGGCGAATCCACACGTCCACAACACCAGCCATGCGAGCACGCCAATCGGAAGAATCCACCACTGGAACCCGATTCCGGTCAGCAGCTTCACGGCGATCGCGGCGCCGCCGACTTCCGCCGCGAGCAGCAGCACGTCGACGATGAATTCCGCGGAGAGCGGGACGATCTGGAAATCGATGCCGAATCGCTCGCGCACCGCCGCTGCCAGCGAACGCTTGCTGACTGCGGCAAGCCGTCCGCCCATCTCCACGAGCATCGCGAGCATGATGCCCGCCGCGGCAACGGCCCAGAGCAGCTCGAAGCCGAACTCGGAGCCGGCCTGCGCCGACGTCGAGATCGAGCCGACCTCGACGAACCCGCCGATGCTCGTGACGACCCCGAGAATGAGATCGACAATCGCGCTCACGGCTTGGTCGGAATCTCGGCGAGATGACGGCGCGCCGCATCGGCGTCTGCCGCACTCACGTCCGCGGTCAGCGCCGCGAGCGTGCGCGAAAGCTTTTCCGCCTGCTGCGACAACGTCGCGCCCCGGGGATCGAGCAGCGCCTCGGGCGCAGCAGCAAGCGCGGTGCGCTCCTTCTCGACCAGAAGGAACGTCTGAGCTAGCGCCGTATGCGTGTAGGTTCCAGACACGTCGCCGGCAAGCCACGCCTCGCAGATGGCCTCGGTCGTGGCGCCCAAAGATTCGAATGCTTCTTTATGTTGTTGAATCTGCTGGTCCTGCCGGTTGCACGCCGGCAGGGTTGCCATGGTGGCCAGCAGGACGACGCGGGCGGTCCCGGATAACCGTCGAGCCACATCTCGGTCGGAGCAAGATCCGAGCCGCGGCCCATTGCGGCTCGCCGAACTTGCAGAGCACCTTGCCGAGATCGTGGATGAAGCCGGTCGCGATCATCCAGCGCGGCTGGTTCGCGCGCCGTGCCACTTCCGCCGTCTGCAGCGCGTGATCCATCTGCGTGAACGTCGTGTCCGGATCGCTCTCGTCGACGACGTCATTGAGAGCTCGAGCATCTGCCAGACCGTCATCCGCTCGCGGTTCAGCGGCAGGTACTCCGCCTTCTTCGCCTTGACGAACGCCAGCGTCTGGTTTTGATGGTTACGCCGATAGAACTGCTCGACGTAGCCCCCGGGCTCCGCCGCGTAGTTCCTGAACTCCTCTGCAGCTTTTCCAAATGGCCGTAGCTACTTGCCCTTCTTTGACCCCAGGTCCTTAAGGATATCCGATGACGCGTTACGGAGGGCACTCACGATAGTTGCCTCGCGACTCATCTCGTCCACGGGCGCCGAATTAGCTTCGCCCAGCAGGTTCAGCACGAGCGACACGGCATTCAGCGACGGATCCGCGTTCTGCGACGGCAGACCGATCCCCGCGGTCCCGCCTCCCGTCTGGCTCAGCATCATGCGCATCATGCTCGTGCTCGCCCCGAAGTACAGCCGCGCGGCGAACCGCGCGAGACCGATGGCCCGCTTCAGCGTGAAGGCGCCGCTCTTCGCGGACGCCGACTTCGTCGCGCGCGGCGCAGCGCTGCCGGCATTGAACAGACGGTACTCGACCTTCGCTTCGTGCAGCTCCGTCGGCGAGCCGCCGCCGGATGCCTTTCGCATCAGTCCACCCACCTTGCTCGGCGCGGACGTCTTCAGCGTCGCGAGGTCGAGCGCCAGGAGGTAGTCGACTTCCTTGCCCTTCGCTTCAGCGGCCTGTTCGTCCGCTGACGTGGCGCGGACCGGGACGGCCTCGTACGGCTTCACCGTCAACGCGTCGAGCAGTTCCTCGTCGAGCCGCTCAACCGACACTTCTTCTCCGGTCTTGTTGGCCGGCATCAACACGCCGATGCGGATCGTGCCTACTGCTTTCGGCGCGCCCCAGCGTGCTTCGTTCTCCGCGCGTTCGACAGCTTTGACGAAAGAGGCGGCATCGGGCGCCTTCGTGTAGCCCGCCGGCGCATCGAGCAGCGAGTTGTCCACGGGCGCCAAGGAGAGCTCCTTCACTTCCATCTTCGCGGAGCCGGTTTCCTTCCCATCGTCGCCGAACGTGGTCACGGTATATGCGAGCGGCTTGCCGGCGGGAGGCTCGCCCGTCGTCGTTGCGTGTTGCTCGTCGCGACAATCCGATGCCGGGGCGGGCGGCGCCGGCTGCACCGGCGTGCACGCAAGCGTCACGGGGAGGCTCGCGTACCAGCCGTCGGTCTGCACGCGCTCCTTCTTCTTGTCGCACGACATCGGCGTCGGCGTGCGCGTGACCACGGTCGTGACGTGCCGCGCGCTGAGGCCGAAGATGTCCTTCTTCTCGCCGGTATCTGAAATCGCGGTGGCGTACTCGACCAGTCCCGTTTTCTTGGGCGGTGCAGGCGTGGCTGCCGGTGGCGCGTCCAGCGGCAGCGCCACGTAGATCTTCGCCTTGTCGTTCACCTGCAGGATCTGTTTCGCGTCGCACTGCGTGATCACGGCGACGCCGTCGCCGAGCTCCACGCGCTGGCGCATGCCGTTCGTGATCAGTTTCGTCTCCGATGCCTGGCCGTCCGCGCTGGTGTACGCGGTGCGCATCGTCAATCCGGGTTTCGGCGCCGGCGTGGCCGGTTTCGCAGACGCAGGTTCCGCGGGTTTCGCCGCAGGCTTCGGTTTCGGCTTTTGCGTGGCGGGCGGCGGCGTCTTCGGCTTCTGTGCGTGAATGACGCACGGAACCGCCAGCGCTGCGCACACCAGTATCAAGCCGGTTGCGCGTGACAGGCGAACTGCTTTCATGAATTCCTCCGGGGAGCTGCCATGATACCTGCTACTTCAGGAATCGCAGCAATCGGTGGCATGATCGAGGTGATGCCTTTCAGCCAGTTCAAGCTCCATCCCGATCTCCTCCGCGGCCTCAAAGACCTCGGATTTCCACGTCCCACACCCATCCAGGCGGATGCGATTCCCCCTGCGCTCGAGGGGCGCGATGTCCTCGCATGCGCGATGACCGGCAGCGGCAAGACGGTCGCGTTCCTGCTCCCGATCCTGAATCAGTTGATTCACAAGCCGCGCGGGACGACGCGCGCGTTGATCCTGACCCCGACGCGCGAGCTCGCGGCGCAGATTCTCGGGGACGTCACCGACGTGGCTGTCCACACGCCGGTCAGCGCCGCGGCCGTTTTCGGGGGCGTCGGCATGGGACCGCAGGAGCACGCGTTCCGCAGCGGCGTAGAGGTGATCGTCGCCACGCCGGGGCGGCTCCTCGATCATTTCCGCGCGCCGTACGCGCGCCTCGCCGGGCTCGAGTTCCTGGTGCTCGACGAAGCAGACCGGATGCTCGACATGGGATTCCTGCCCGACATCCGTCGGGTGCTGCGCCACATCCCGAAGAAACGCCAGACGCTCTTCTTCAGCGCGACGATGCCGCCCCCCATCGCCGATCTCACGCGCGAGATGCTGCACAATCCGGTGACGATCAATCTCGAGCGACGTTCGGCCCCGGCTACCGGTATCACCCAGGCCGTCTACCCTGTCGCGCAGGCGATCAAGCCGGCGCTCCTGCTGAAACTGCTCCAGAGCACGGAAGTGCGCGACGCCCTCGTGTTCACGCGCACGAAGCACCGCGCGGACCGGCTCTCAAAATTCCTGGCGAGCCAGAGAGTGTCGGTCGAACGCATCCACGGCAACCGCTCGCAGGCGCAGCGCACGCAGGCGCTCGAAGGATTCAAGAACGGCCGCTACCAGGTGCTCGTGGCCACGGACATCGCCGCGCGCGGTATCGACGTCACCGCGCTCGGACACGTGATCAACTTCGACGTGCCGGCGCAGCCGGATGATTACATCCACCGCGTCGGACGCACCGCGCGGGCGGAGCTGACGGGGTCCGCGTTCACGCTGGTCTCACCGGAAGAAGAGGCGGAAATCCGCGCGATCGAGAAGGCGATCAACCGCCGCCTGCCTCGCGTGACCGTTCCCGATTTCAATTACGAAAGCCGCGGCGAGCGCCTCGAGGTGCCGCACGCCCAGCGGATCGCTGAGATCCGCGCGCGGAAAGCGGAAGAGCGCGCCCGCGCCCGCGCCAACGCCGAACGCCGCGCTGCGAACGCGCACCGCCAGGGATCCGGCGTCGGAGCTGGTCGCGCTCCCGCGCATGCGCCGCGGCATGGTCATGGCGGCGGCCGGCCCGGAAGCGGAGGACGCCCGGGCGGTGGCGGACACCACCGCGGCGGCGGCCATCCGCGTCGCGGCGGCGGGTCGCGTTAGCGTCACCCGGGCTGGGATTCTTCCGGCGGTATCCAGCGCACGCGCGCCTCGTCGCTGAAGAGGCGCTCACGCGCGTAATACTTCAGCGGCAGATCCTTGTCCGCCAGCTCGGGGCACTGCTCGAGCAGATCCGCGAACGTGCACGGCTGCATCACGCGCGATCGCGCGGCGTCAAGCAACTGCATCCACAGCACCGTGATCGTTTCGTGGTACTTGTTCGACGCGCCCGCGGCCGCGGCAAAGCGCTGAATGCCTTCCCGAACGCGCGCCAGCGCCGCGTCGAACGTCGGCGACTCGTGCAGATACACCCACGCGAGGCGGACGTGGCACTGATGGCTGAATGCGGACGGCGGCACGTCGCCGCGCTCGAATGCGCGCGCGAACTCTTCGTCTGACATCGCGTCGCTCTATCTACAGACTATGGCTA
>DASPXV010000054.1:0-10425 GCA_035637115.1 Vicinamibacterales bacterium | reverse complement strand
CACATACCCTTTCCTGCTTAATCTGCAAAACCTCCATCCCCGGTTCAAATCCGGGCGGCGCCTCCAAAATTTCCTAAGAAATCTAGAGGCTGACTCTCAGGCGGGAACCGCGATCGGGGCCGACTGTGCCCGAAATGTGCTCAGCCTTCGCGCCTTCGGCGCTACGGGGGGCAAGCCCGTCGCGATTTTCTGTCGTAGTGTCCGGCTTCAGCCGGACCTCGGATGGCGGGATTGGCTGCAGGGTATTGAGCTTCTTTGCGGCCTCGACGAGGTCGCATTCACTGACGATGTTGTAGCGCTCGAACACCGAACGCGTCTTGTGCCCGGTCATCTGCATGGCTACGCGCTCCGGAATGCCCGCGCGCACCAGGTTGCGCACGGCGGTCCGCCGCAGGTCGTGAGGAATGCGACCAGGACAGCCCGCCTTCGTACACGCCGCTCGCCGTTCGAGACCTTCCGTTCCTTCCGGTCTTCGCCTTCGCCGAAGACCATCACGTCGGCGCGGCGCTTCAGGATGAAGGTGTTAGCGTCCGCCGTTGTGATCGTCGCCAGCCGGCGTCCGCCGAAGTGGGGCAGCAGGTGCAGGCGAATGCGCCGCTCCAGTTCGTCCGCTGACCGCCGGCCGTTGACTGCGTATTCGGTCTTCAGATCTTCGGCGGCCTCATCGAAGCGAATCCGATTCAGCTTTGGGTTCACCGGCAACCCATGCGCGATGTCGCCTTCACGGATCTTCAGCAGGTTGATCGCATCAGATTCCTTGCTGCTGCCGCTTGATTCTCGGATCGGGCGGCCGTTCCGGTAGTACTTCACCCACCAGACGGCGCCACGTTGGTACGTCATGCCCATTCGCGTTTCTCCTTCCTGGTTGCGGAAGCAATGGTTACGTGAGATTTGCTTCGGAGTGGTCCACCTCCTTCCAGCGGTCGATGAGACGTTCCAGATCGCGGGAGTCGATCAAGATCCGTCGCATCGTACGGCCGTCGCGGGCGCGCGGGCTCGGAATGCGGACGGCCGGGATGTGGCCGTTGAGCCGTCGGAGCGGGACCGGGACCGACTCCGGGGGGGTGGCAGCGGGGGTCGCTCACGCCCCACTTCACCCTCATCTCTCATCCGCGCGGCTTCGGAGGCGGGCGAAGAGCGCCGCCTCGCACAACGGCAGCAGCTGTCTGGAACCGACTGCTGATCATTGAGTTAAGACTGTGCCCTTGCCCTTGGCGGTGTTCGCCGAAAGGATGCGCATCGGTGCGTCCTGTCCACTGGACAGGGGGAACACTGCTCCCGGGTCTGTGTTCCCCCCTCCTGGCTCGTGTGTATCCTGTCGGCGCGCCGTGATGTTGGTGCAGGGCTAATGGGAGCGAGCAGCGGGCGGATAGAAGCGTTCGAGATCCGCCGGGCGGAACCGTCGGACGTCGACGAGATCGCGCTGGCGCATCGCGACTCGATCCAGTCCATCGGTCCTGTTTTCTACTCCCCGGAACTCGTGGAGTACTGGCAAGAAGCCATCACAGGCAAACTCTATCTCAAGGCAATGGAGGCCGGAGAAGTATTCTTCATCGCCGTTGGCGACGCCGACGGCAGCCGCGCCGTCCTCGGCTTCGCGAGCGACTACTGCGTTGAGAGTCCGAAGCATGGCACCTCGGTGTACGTACGCGGCCGCTCGGCGCGGCGCGGCGTTGGTTCGGCCCTCCTCGCAAGGGCAGAAGCTCACGCAGTTTCGAACGGCGCAACGAGCATCGAAATCGAGGCGTCGCTCGCGGGCGTAGCGTTCTACAAGGCCAACGGGTTCGTCGAGGTAGGACGCGGGGAGGCCCGTCTGACGACGGGCCGCTCAATGGAGTGCGTATTCATGCGGAAGGATCTTTCAGCCGTCACTCCCTGACACACCGCACGGAGATCGCCATCTGCTTGTTGCCGTCGCGATGGCGATTGAGGGATAACCCGCCTTTGCCAAAGTTGTAGAACCATGCACTGGCCGCACCGCTTTCTGATGCCGTCCAGTACAATCCGTGGGCCTCTAACCGTGCGTACTGCTCGTCATCGGAAACGCGGCCGCCACCTAGTACGGCATTGAAGCCGGAGCTACCTCCAGTCAGGAGGGCCGTGTACGCCGCCTTACCGCTGTCATCCGACTCCTCTCGGAGTCCACCATGGTGCTTCGCCAGTTGCCGCCATTCGTCGTTCGTCGGCAATCGCCATCCGTCCCCCAGTGATTGACATCCCCGCTGCGCCGCTTCCCATGTGTACAAACGGCCATATCGACGGCAATTCGGTTCCGCGTCTTCGTAACAGTACGACCCGTCACTGACAACGCTGAGATTGTCCGTCGTCCACTGTTTGCCGTCCGGCATCTGCTTCGAGGGCACTTTCTGGTCGTCCGCAGAACTGTGGGTCAAGCAGGCGGCGCCAACCAGGCCGACCGCAAGACTCAGAGCGATTGTGACGAGATGAGCTCGAGTGGACATGTCTTGTCGTGGACGCTACTGATGAACCAGGTGCCACCGCGCGGCAAGGATTCTACATTCGATGGCGTTCCCGCCGGTTCGATTCAACTCCGGGGCACCACGCCGGCGTCGATACTTCGTTGTGCGTCCGCTGAGCTGTGCCCGAACTGTGTCCGTCGCGCCGGTACCGGATCAGAAGCTGTACGACACGATCTATCAGGAACGCGACATGGGCGTGCCGGAGCAGAACGCGGAAGGGTACCAGGCCGGTTCGCCAATCAACTTCGCGCAGCACCTCAAAGGGGATCTGCTGATCGTTCACGGCTCCGGCGACGACAACGTCCACTATCAGGGAACCGAGCGTCTGGTGAACAGGCTCGTGGAGCTCGGCAAGCCGTTCGACCTGATGGTCTATCCGAACCGCACGCACTCAATCTCGGAGGGGCCGGGCACGACGGCGCATGTCTACCAGTTGGTGGCGCGCTATTTCGTCACACACCTGGCACCCGGACCCCGGTGAGCCGATCAGAACCGCCCGACGATCGTCAGCTGGAAGGCTCGCGCCTGCTGGCGGTTGCGCATCTCGAGGAACAGCGAGCTCCAGGTCTGATACGCACTGTTGTAGCTGAATTGCGTGAAGTCGCCGCCGTTCAGCAGATTGAAGATGTTCCCCGCAACTTCGATGTCGCGCGAGCCGCCCAGCCTGAAGTGTCTTCCGATCTTCAAGCCGACCGTGTGGATCGCCGGCGCCTGGAACTGCCCTTCACCGCGATTGCCGTAGATGTAACGATTGCGCGTGGCGAGCGGATTCGATTGTGTCGAGCCGTTCGGCAGCTTGAAACTGGCGGGACCGAATTGCGCGATCTGCGGGTCGTTGGCAGCCAGCCGGAACAACGGTGAACCGGACCACGGTCCCGCCTGGATCGTGTACGTGCCCGCGAAGGAGACACCGTACGGCGCCTGCCACACCCCCGCGATGTTCCCGCGGTACTTCATCCATGTCGGTCCGTAGCTCAGCGCGTTGCCCGTGTCTGGCAGGCTGTTGCCGTCGTTGTTTCCGCGCGGCATGTACAGGTTGCGATCGTTGGCGAAGTGATCCGGCTGTATGTAACCGGCGCGGTCGGTCGGGTTCCACGTTCCCGCCATGTGGTGCCACTGCCGGTTGAAGCCGCCCATGATCTGGAAGCCGCGGCTCATGTTCTTGGCGAGCGTGATTTCGAGCGCCTGGTATTCGAGCGTGCTCCACGTGTTGTTGGTTTGCTGGGACAGCAGGCCGCGATTGGGGTCGACCTTGCCGAACCCGCCGAATGGCTTCCCCGGCGCGTCGGGCCAGAAGCCATTGACGTCGACGGTCGCCCACATGTCCTGGTAGCTGCGCTTGATCCAGGCGACGTCGAGCAGCGTCTGCATCGGGAACTGCCGCCGGAGGCCGACGATGAACTCGTCGAGGTAGGGTTGGTGCGCGTTCGGGTCGATTTCGTACGAGGCCAGCCTCGCGGTCGTGGCGGGATCGTTGACGACGGTTTCGAACACGCCATCCAGGTTGTTGTCGTACTCGGTCCGCGTCGAGACCTTGTTGCCGGAGCCGAACGTCGTGATGGCATCGCGCCCCATCACCTGCTCGCCGACGCGCACGTAGCTGCCGCGGAGAACATTCTTGCCGTCGCTGGTGAGCATGTAGGAGAAGCCGGTGCGCGGCTGGATGGTCCACGCCTTCTCGCGCGTGACGTTGAAGACCTTGTCGACGCGCTTGACGAAGTCTGCGCGCAGGCCGATGTTCGCGCTCAGACGCGACGTGGGTTTCCAGTTGTCCTGCACGTAGACCGCGTAGTCCGAGTCTCGCGCCTTGCGCGTCTGCAACGTCGTGGGACTGACGTACTGGCGCAGAAACGGAATCGTACCGGCGGCCGGGTTGGCGGGATCCTTCCAGGTCCGCTGCTCGAGGATGAAACCGTCGTTCAGATACTGTGTGGTGACATCGTAGACGTTCCGCGGCTCGATGAAGAACCCGGTCTGGAACTCGTGGGAGCCCTGCCACCCCTGCTGCAAGAACGTGAGGTCACCTCGAAGCGCAATCAGGGAGGCCGGCGCGATGTCCTCCAAGTCGCGATTGCCGCCGAGCACGACGCGGTTATTGCCGCGAATCAGGCCCGCGCTGATGCTCGTGCCCGAGTACACCTCGATCTGCGGTCCGCTGCCCTGGAACCGCGACCACTTGTACGTGCTCTCCGAGGCGCCCCCCTTGTTGTTGTAACCGGCCAGGAAGGTTGTCGTCAGTCTGTTGCTCCATACCGAGTTGATCTTGGCGCTGTACAGATTGCCGCCGTTCGAGTAGACGGCGAGTGGATGCGTGTAGTACTCCCAGCTGCTCTCGCCGTTGGTCAAATCGCGCTGATACACGCCGTACAAATCGTGGCGCGGGCCCAGCTTGGTCGTGACTTTCACGTACGGCTGATAGCCCTCGATCAGATTGTTGAAGAACGCGGCGTCGGGCAGGAAGGCGCGAATCGCATCCACATTGGCCTGCGTGCGCGGGATAGGAACCTCGACGTTGGAGTAGCGGATCGAGCCGAAGAACCACGCGGTGTTTTTCCTGATCGGGCCGCCGAACGACCCCTCGACCTGCGTCAGGCCGTTCTGCGCCGGCGTGCCGCCGGTCGATTCACGAGAGGTTTCGTTGGCGAAGCCGGCCGCGGCCCTCGCCGCCTGCACCTCCTGTCGCAGGTTGAAGCGCGTTGTCGCCTTCGTGTTGTCACCGTTCCAGCGCAGCGGCTGGTAGGCGATTCCGCCGGTCCCGTGGAACGCGTTGCCGCCGCTCTTCGTGATCACGTTGATCGCGAGGCCGGTGCCCATCGGCGTCGAGGCGTCGACGCCGCCGGTCTTCACCTGCGTGTCCTGGATCATGTCGCTGCCCATCTGCACGTAGGTGAGCTGGAAGTCGTTGTAGTTGCCCGCCTGCATTCCCTCGAGCTGCACCACGTGAGCGAAGTGCTCCGTCGAGTGGCCGAAATAGACCATTCGTCCGCTGCCGTCGTCGAACGGCCGGGAGTGCACACCAGGGGTCATTTCCAGGAAATCGGACCAGTTCCGCCGCGCCGCGATCGGGACCTGTTTCTGGAAGTCGCCGTCGACGTTGAGCACGTTGCTCGGCCGCGACACGTCGAGCATCGGCGACTCGCCGGAGACCGTCACGCTCTCCTGCAGCGTCCCAATCTTCATGGTGATGTCGACGGCGAAGTTGGCGTTGGCACGCAAGAGGATCCCTGGGTGCTTCACCGTGGCGAAGCCGGACAGCTCCGCAGTGAGCACGTACTCGCCGGGCGGAAGATTGACGACGCGGTAATAACCTTCCGCGGTGGTGACCGTGGCGCTCGGGCGAATCAGCGCTGCGCTCGTCGCGGTAATCGCGACGCCGGGCAGCACTGCACCCTGTTCGTCTCTGACGTACCCGCTGAGGCTCCCGCCTCCTTGCCCGAACGCTGATCCCGAGAACAAGCCGATCGCAATCAACGCCGCAAAGCCAACCGATACGCTGCGTGGCATGTCCGCCTCCTCCATGAAGACGTGCGCGGAGATATAGGCGGCGGACCGAATGAGTGACTCCTTTTTACACCGCTGCGTGGACCGTGTAAACAGCTTTCGCTGTTTACCGCGGCGCGTGCAGCGCCTCGAGGAGCGCGGCCGCCCGCGGTTCAGATGGATCGAGGCGCGCCGCCTCCCGTGCCGCGGCGGCCGCCTCCTCTGCGCGTCCGAGCTGCGCGTAGGCGACGGCAAGGTTGAGACGGATGCTCGCGCTCGCCGGATCGAGGCGAGACGCGCGAACAAGCGGATTCAACGCATCCGCCGGCCGCCGTTCCAGCACCAACGCGACGCCCAGTCTTTCGGCAATCGACGCCATTTCGGTGCGAGTCTCGGGACGGATGGCGTCGATAATCGGGTCGGGAAGCGCTCTCAGGACATCCACGGCTTCCGCTGAACGATCCGCCGCATCGAGCGCTCTCACGAGCCAGGGGCCGGAAACCTCCGGTCGGAACGCGCGTTCGAACGCCTGCGCCAGATAAGGGAGCGCTTCGCCGGTCGCTCCCGAGATGAGAAGCGCCTGTCCGAGCGCCAGGTGGACCGCCGGCTCGTTCGAGTCAAAGGTAAGCGCCTTTCGCAGCTCGGCGATCGCGTCCGCGTACCTGCCGGCGCGTGTGAACGCCTCGCCGACGCGATAATGGAACACACCGGGATATCGCAGTCCGGCGTCCGCGCCGCCGGCGTAGGCCCGCGCTTCCTCGTACGACCCACGGTCCACGAGAGAGACCGTCTTTCGCGCGCGTTCTCCTCCCACTCCGTCGTCGACTCCCAAATCCACCCATGAGAGCGCCGCAGCGGCCGCCATTGCCGCAGCCGCGGTCGCGACCGCTGCGAGTTTCCGCGCACGGAACCTGTCGGACAGCCATACGACTGTGTAGGCAGCAAAGATCGCGAGCGGAACGAGCAGCGGCATGCGATATCGATCGGACACGAAGAAAGCCGCCACGGATATGGCGTAGACTGGGATATAACCCGCCCAGGTCCAATACGCGAGCCGGTCAGACGCGTTCGTCGCCGCCAGCCCCAGGCCGACGAGCCCCAGCGGCAACAGGAGCCACGATCCCACGACGAGCCAGCGCAGCAGCGTTGCTTCGTCGCGGCTGTAGAACGCGTAGCTGTAGTTCAGCGGCACTTCGACACGGTTGCACGCGAGTGCGAGTTTCCGCGCGAACAAGCGCATGGCATCGCCGGGATGCGTCCGGATCCACAACCAGGCGGCGGAATAGAAGTAGGAGGACACCTGGCTGGCAGAGAGGGCGCGGCCCTCCGCTGCCTCTGCCACGCGAGCGGCGTCGCGCGCCTGGCCGGCGATCGATGGCGCAATGCCGGGAACAGGACGGTACGTCCCATCCGCATCCGCGTTGTTGCCGATGTAAAAGTTCAAACCGCCGTGCGACGAGATCACGACCGCTTCTCCGGAAGCGAGATAGTTACCAGTCGCGTTCAGCGCCAGCACCGCGCCGAGCGCGCCGGCGAGCAGGATCGCCCGTCTGATTGATGTGAAGCCCAGAAGTACGATGGCGACGATTCCATATGCGAGCGCGTTGGGGCGGTTCAGTGCGAGGAGACCGAGCGCGACCCCGCCGCAGACGAGCGCACCGCGGCCTGGAGCGGTCACTGCCCGTGCCATGCAGTAGAGTGCCGCCGCGACGAGGAACGGATCGAGAGCGGACTGCAGTACGACGATTTCGCTGAACGTGAAGATGCCGCATGCGAGTGCGAGCACCGCCGCCACGACGGCGACGCGCGAGCCGAACCATCGCCGGGCGCTCGCGTAAACCAGACCGACGGCTGCAGTGCCGAGGAGTACCTGGACAACTCTCGCCGCGGTGAGCGATCCGCCGGCGCTGAAGATCGCCGCGAGAAAGTAAATGTACAGGGGTGACACGAAAAATGGCTCGCGCGGCGCGAGGGGACCGGCGGTCGAGATCTTCCGCGCGAGATCGACGTAGTACGCAGGATCGAGGTCGCCATGCGGCTGCAGCAGGGGATGGCCGCCGAGCTGCGCCAGCACGATTAGCTTCGTTGCCAGGGCTGCGGCGAGCACCGCGCCGAGCGCGAGGCGACCGGAGCTCATTTGACGACCGCGCGCTGACTCTGCGCCGCCGGCAGCTCGACGTGGCCGGTCGCGCCATCCACGCGTAGCGTGGTCCCGAACGGCTTCGAGAGCCGCGCGAGATCCTCCAGGATTTTTCTGGCGAGGTCAGCCCCGGCGAGAGCGGGACGTCCGCGCTCGACACGCGGCCGGCCGAATCCGAGCGAAATCGGGTACAGCTTCAGGTCGGTCATCGTGCGGCCGCGCCAGGTCGGCACCGCGACGACTGATTCCCAGATCGCGCGATCGGCGGGGAATCCGCGGCGGTCGAAATTCGATCGCGCGTCGTCGAAATCGGCGACGTGCGCATCCGCCCCGAGACGGTATTGATCGTACGCGTCGGCGGGGGCGCGCAGGACGGTCTCGTTCTCGAAGATGAAGTCGCCGAGGCTGTAGAAGATGGGACGGCCTTTGTAGATCTCGATCCCCCGGAGCACGTGCGGTCCGTGGCCGACGAAGACGTCCGCGCCCGCGTCGATCATCGCGTGAGCGAACGTGACGATGAAATCGGCGGGAACGAAGCGCGTCGCTCCCCCCTCGTGACCGTGCAGCGAAACGACGGTGAGATCTGCAAGCCGGCTCGCATTGCTGACGACGGCCGCGATTGCGCGTATGTCTTCCTCGCGCGGTTCGCGCTTGAGCGCCGGCGTCGCCCCCTCCTCGAAACGCTGACCGAACAAGGTCAACGGCCCGGTGGCGCTCCGCGGTAATCCGAGTGCCGAGGCGACGTCCTTCAACGACGCGAGCTGGTCGCGCGTCACCACGTACGTCGTCGTGAATCGCAGTGGATTGAGTCCCGGGCGCGCCGGGATGTCACCGCGCGATGCGCCCGCGCGCGCGTGATCCGGGAACGTCGAGGCCGCCGCGACGAGTGCGACGCGTGCTTTGGGGGTTTCGAGGAAGTGTGCTTCACGCGCTTCGGCCAGACTTTCTCCGACGCCCGCCTGAACGAGACCGGCCGCGGCCACATATTTGGTCGTGAGACGCATTGCCGCGACGCCGTAGTCGCCGGCGTGGTTGTTTGCCCGCGAGACGAAATCGAATCCTGCCCACACGAGCTCGCGGGCGAGCGCCGGGTCGGCGCGCATCCAGGTGCCGCCGCTTTCGGTCATGGCGTACGACTCGTAGTCGTGAAACAGCATTTCGAGGTTGGTGAACGCCGCGTCGGCGCCGCGCGTAATGTCCATCAATTTCAGGAACTCCGGCGCGGAGTGCACGGAGATCGGGCGGGTGATGATCGAATCTCCCGTCAGCGCCATGGTGAACGCCGACCGGTCCGACTGGCCGGCTCCGCCATGGACCGTGACCGTCAGCGCAAGAGCGATGAAAACCGGGGCGACCCGCATAGAGCCTCCTCGCGAAGTGTATTGCTCCCCGCTCTCAGCGGCTCGTTCAGAAACCGTACGAGCGGCATGAGCGCCTTGAAGGTCGCGATCAGGGTCGCATAAAACTCGCTGCTGTAAGCAAGGGATGCGGGAAACTCGGCGCCGCCGTAGAACTGGCGGAACCTCAGGAACTCTGCCGCTGCGTGATCGGCTGGGTAGCCGCGCGGGACACGTGTCATGGTGTCGCCCGAGAGTTCCTCGAAGCGCTTCCGGAACGCGGCCGCGCGCGTGATGGTGCGGATCTCCGGCCAGGTCTCCGCAATGTGCTCGCGCAGGCAGACCAGCTCCGGCGGCTCCGGCCGCCACATGCCGCCGCCAATCCACACCCAGCCGCCCGCGATCTCGAAATACAGACCGGCACCGCGCGGCCATGGCAGCTCGCGCGTGCGGAACACCGCCGCGGCGTGCGTCTTGAGCGGCCGCTTGTCGTTGCTGAACCGCGTGTCGCGGTAGATGCGGAACAGCGACTTCTTCGGCGCCGCGATCAGCTCGGGCGCAAACGATTTGAAATCGTGCGCCAGCCGCTCGACGACGTCGATCATCGGCGCGCGCACGTGCATCTCGTACTGGTCCTTCCGCGCGCGGAACCACTCTCGATTGTTGTTGCGCTTCAGCGAGCGCAGGAAACTGACTGTTTTGCTGGTGAACGGACTGTTGTTACGGCCCACTGGCTACGCTCCGACACAAAGGGCACGAAGAACACAAAGAGCACGAAGAACTAATTGTATGGTTCTTTGTGACCTTCGTGGACTTTGTGGCCTTCGTGCCGGAGCGGCACGCCGTGGCGCGTCTCACTGTTGAAGTTTGAATTGCCCTTTCAGCCACGCGACGCGATCGACACGGGCCTCGATGGACTCGTGATAGGCACAGCGACGTTTGGGATTCGATAGTCCGAAATATGCCGCGTATGCCGCCGTGGGAGGAC
>DASPXV010000053.1:0-9548 GCA_035637115.1 Vicinamibacterales bacterium | reverse complement strand
AAGCACTCGACCTACTGTCCTCCCCCGACGCCGGTCTAATCCGAGGGCCGACGCATTCAGTGTCCAGGTATCTGCAGGCGCTGGCTCACTTACGTCTCCGGCACGGCGTTGAAGCGGCGGCCGCGTTTCAGAGCGTCCTCGACCACAAGAGCGCGCATTGGGGCGGCGGCGGACCTGGTGGCGTCTATGGCCTGTTATATGCCCCGTCGTTGGTCGGGGCGGCCCGCGCCATGGTGATGATGGGAGATACCACTAAGGCGAACAAGACGTACCAGGATTTCCTCGAGTTGTGGAAGGACGCCGATCCTGGCATCCCGATCCTCAAGCACGCTCAGGCGGAATACGCCAAGCTGCAGCAGTAATTCCGCATTTTGCAGTCTCGTGAAGCGCGCCGCTCGGAGTTTGATACAGGCTCTTAGGCAGAACAAGAAGGCGCGCAGCTTCACTGGGCGCTGCCGAACAGCTTCACCGCAATCACCACACAGACAACGATGACCAGAATCACAAGGGCCAGGAATGGCAGACCGATCGTGACCATGTGTATGGCCTCATTCTGCTCCAGACGCGATGTTTTGTGACGCAAGACTTCCGCTTGACATCCTCCAGCCGAAGGCATCTGATCGTGCCCCGGGACCCTGCGAACGCGCTGCCTCCTCCGTGGAGAGAGGATGACGCGCATCTCGAAGACATCACTGATTCCGGCGGTGCTCGTGCTGTTGCTGACGGGATCAGCCGTCATGCGCGGACAGGAACGCGAGTATTACTTCGCGGCTACCGCGAACGACGGTCAATTCGATCTCGGCAGCTGGTCGAAAGCCACGGGCCTCGACGTGACGTTTGATATCGCGGAGTACCGCTCGCGAGACGAAGCGAACAGTTTCCAGCGTTACCTTCGTGAATCGTTCGAACACGGAACCGTGACACTGCATCGCGCCGGGAGCAGTGAAAGTGCCGTCGTAAAAGAATGGGCCGACCTGCTGGCTCGATCCTACGAACGCCCCACGACGGCCATCATGATGCTCGACCAGTCGGGCCAACCGGTCGCGCGATGGACGTTGACGGGGGTGTTTCCGACCAAAGTGGAGTTGTCCGCGCCGGACGGCAGCCAATCGGAGGACGCCATCGAGACCCTCGTGCTCGCGTACGAGAGCCTTGTCGTCGAACGATGTCCGTGCTCGCGCTAGCGACGCAGGAGCGATCAATCAGCGCTACTTCTGCTCCGCAGTACGCCGGTGGTTGGTGCCAGAGTGGAGTTCCCAGCCAGTCGCGATGTCGAGCAGATGGTCACCGTTCACATCGTGCAGACGGGCTCCGTCGGCGCCGAGCCCGGCGTCGATGACGTGATACTTCCAGGGCATGCCGACGATCTCCGACGTGGCCCGTCCGGAGGGCAAAGACGCTGTGACAGGCAGCGCGAGGCAGGCGATGAGTGAAAGGATGCGCAGGAGAGGACCCAAACAGAAACTAGCCAAGGGCCTCCCGTGAGCGCACACTTACTTCACTCCGAACCGCCGCTCAACAGTGGCAAAGCGACCGGCCGTCAGATCGCGAACCGTGACGACGATTTTGTAGACGCCGGTTGCCGCGTTCGCGTCGATTTTGAGGGGCACGGTGCCGCGGCCCGTCGAAAGGTCGAGCCTCTTGGCCTCGTGAAATACCGAGCCATCCGGCTTGTAAATCACGACGTCCGCGTTGATCGTGCAAGCGCCCGCCGTATCCTTCATGCAGCCCGTGGTGCGTACGACAGCGGCCACCGGCCCGCCGCGCGCGACTTCGGATTTGTGCTCGATGGTGCCAGTCGTCGCCGTGATCTGTTTCGTCAGCTCCGCGGGCGGCAACGTCGAGATAAGGACCTCCGATTGCAGCGTTTCCGTTTGACTGGTCAACGCGCCGGCGAGAGCGACGGCGATTAGAGTTTTCTTCATGAGCTCATTGTAGGGAGAGGCTCAGAAGCGCGCGAATGAGCTTCAAGGATGAGGCGGGGCTCACCAGCGGTCAAGCCATCAACTCGCGAGTCGCACCGCGATTGTGGAAATCCGACTTGACAGGTCGGAATTCAAATCGATAGGATTTCTCCTGCCGAGTTACTCGGTCCTGTGCACGTACACAAAATTGCCCGCCACGTGTTGAAGGCACCTGACGGGCGTGAACGTCACCAGGGAAAACGGTAGGCCCGAGTCCGACGCAACGTTCTGCCTGCAGTGTAGCCGACCCGCTTCTCCCGCTGCAAACACGTCGCGTCAGTCTCGCTTTGCGGGTCGTCACCCGCGATGGAGTTGCATGTCTGTTCGCAGGTATCTAGCGGTCTCTTTGCTCACAATCTGTCCGGTCAGCGTTGCCTCTGCGCAGGAACGGCCATACTTCGTCACCTACGATCACTACCTCGAAGAACGGCGCAGTCTTGAAATTGCCGTCGCGACCACGACGGGAGTTCCGAAGCGCGATCAGCACAAGTACACGGCGCCGTGGCTCGAGCTCGAGTACGGCGTGACCGGATGGTGGACCTCCGAGCTCTATCTCGAAGGGGTCACCACGCGCGGCGATGGTCACGCATTTACTGGCTGGCGCTTCGAGAACCGCTTCCGGCCGCTCAAGAGCGAGCACCGGCTCAATCCGGTGCTCTATGTCGAGTACGAGAACATCAATGAGGCGAGCCGGATCCAGAAGGAGATCGTGGGCGCCGGCAGTGTGGAGTTCGAACCGATCGACGAGTTGAAGGAGGAGCACGCGCACGAACTCGAAGGCAAGCTGATTCTATCGAGTGCGGTCCGCGGCTGGAACATCGCGGAAAACTTCATCATGGAGAAGAACCTCTCCGAGAGTGAGGGGGTCGAGTTCGGCTATGCGGTTGGCGTGTCGCGAATGCTCGGATCGCTGGCCCGGGGGAGCTCCTGCCGGTTCTGCGCTGAGAACTTCATCGTCGGCGCCGAGCTTTACGGAGGGCTGGGATCCACGGAGGAGTTCGCGCGGGCGGAGCAGCGTCACTATCTGGCTCCCGCCGTCGCCTGGAGATTAGGAGATCGCACGTCCGTCAAGGCATCGGCCGGCTTTGGGCTGACGGAGGCAAGCGATAGATACCTCGTCAGGTTCGGCTTTGCGTACGAGTTTCCCGTGGGGAGGCGATAGTGAGACCGATCATCCTGGCAACCGCCTGCCTTTTCACAACGATCGCGGCTGTCGCAGGGCAGCCACAGCAGGAGCGCGAACGCGCATGGACGGCGCCGGCTGCTGCCGACTCTCGACAGAACCCGTTGCCCAGCCAACCTGGGATCCTGGCTGGCGGCAAGAAAGTGTTCCACCAGCGGTGCAGCGTCTGTCACGGCGAGGACGGCACGGGCAGCAATCGCGGTCCGAACTTGATGACGGTTCGCGTTCAGGGGCAGAGCGACGGCGCGCTGTTCTGGAAGATCTCCAGTGGCAACACACGAACAGGGATGCCGGGTTTCAGCTTTCTTCCCGAAGCGCAACGGTGGCAATTGGTGATGCACCTGCGCGCGGGTAAGGAGTAAATTGAGAACCGGGGGGTGTGCGATGCGTCTGGCATTCCTCGGACTGTCACTGGCGGGAATCGCCGCGGCTGCTCCGTCCGCTGCACCGGGTCTCAAGATCGTCACGCGCGAGACCTTGCCGACCGTGGTTGTCGAAACAACCGAGTACATCCAGTCCGACCGCATGCGCGTCGAATCGCGGGTCGGGCACCGCACCGCACAGATCATGCGTTGCGATCTGCGGAAGTCGATTTTCCTCAACGAGGAGGCCGGCACATACACCACAAGTCCGCTGTGGACGCCTCCGGGAAAGCGCCTCAGTTCACTGACCTCCGATTCAACAGTCGAAACACGATCGCCGAACCTGCTGATCGAGACAACGACCGTCCAGACCGCCCAGCGCAAAGAGGCGTTCGGCTATGCCGCCAGGCGCGTGATCACCACACGGCGGCAAATTCCACTCGATGCGACGGCAGGCGAGCGGAGCGAGAGCGAAACGGACGGCTGGTACATCGATCTCGAGACGCGGCCATCCTGTGAACGCGAGGAGATGGGCGTTCACTCCGTGCTGCTGGCGCGGAAAGCATCGGCGTCGGGCTCCGTTGAATTTCCGATCGTCACCTTCAAAGACATCGGTGAACCCGAACGCGGGTACCCGATCGACGTGAAGACGATGTCGCGCGAGCACGCCTTCGTGACACACAAGGTGGTCGTCCAGCTCTCCAGGCAGACGCTCGATCCTGCGCTATTCGCGATTCCACCGGGCTTTCGTCCTGCGGAAGGGCGGCTTGCGGCACTGGCCGGGCAATTGGGCCGGGTCTGGGAGACGATCACCGCTCTCGTCGCTGACTTCGTCCGCTCAAGGTAAGCGCAGACGACCCGCGTCAGCTAGTCGCGGTTTCACGTGCAGCCGTGTGGCCTTACCGGGCCGTGGGATTCCCGCTGCTACGATCGCGAGTCGCGTCAAGCCGAAGCAAATGATGGAGCGTCGCATGCTGCGGTGTTAGACACCGGCGGTATAATTGATGTGTAAGCGAGTACGCTCTCTCCTCTCTGAGCCATTGCATCCCGTCATGAACGAACTCGTGCGCGAGATTCTCACCAGCCGCGTCTACGAAGTGGCGAAAGAGACGCCGCTGGATCCAGCGCCGCGGCTGTCGCGACGTCTCGAGAACACGGTGCTGCTGAAGCGCGAGGATCTGCAGCCGATCTTCAGCTTCAAGATTCGCGGCGCGTACAACCGGATCGCCCGCCTGTCGAACGCAGAACGCGCGCGCGGCGTGATCACGGCCAGTGCGGGGAATCACGCGCAAGGCGTTGCCTTTTCCGCCAGGCGGCTCGGCATCCGCGCCGTCATCGTCATGCCGCAGACGACTCCGGACATCAAGATCGATGCGGTGCGCGCGCTCGGTGCGGAGGTCGTGCTGGTTGGCGACCGCTACGCGCAGGCCCAGGAGCACAGCGAGCAACTGGCCCGCGAGACCGGGCTCGTGTTCATTCATCCGTTCGACGATCCGCTGGTCATCGCCGGCCAAGGCACGGTGGCGGTGGAGCTGCTGCGGCAAAGCCCGGACGACCTCGCCGCCGTGTTCGTGCCGGTCGGCGGCGGCGGCCTGATCGCCGGGATCGGCGCGTGCATCAAGGCGCTCAAACCTGGCGTGCGCGTCATCGGCGTCGAGCCGGTTGACGCCGATGCGATGGCGCAATCGATCGATGCCGGCCGTCGTGTGACGCTCGATGAGGTCGGACTGTTCGCGGACGGCGTCGCCGTGCAGCAGGTCGGCGAACACACGTTTCCGATCGTGCAGGCCACCGTCCACGAGATCGTCCGCGTGTCGAACGACGAGATCTGTGCGGCCATCAAGGACATCTTCGACGACACCCGGACGATCGTGGAGCCGGCCGGCGCACTGGCGCTGGCGGGCCTGAAGACGTGGGTCGAGGCTGGAGCGGTAAAGGGACTGCCGATGGCAGCGGTCCTGAGCGGCGCGAACATGAACTTCGATCGGTTGCGTTTCGTTGCCGAGCGCGCCGAACTCGGCGAAGGACGCGAGGCGCTGCTGGCCGTGACGATTCCCGAGCGGCCTGGTGCGTTCCGCGAGTTCTGTGCCGCGCTGGGCCGGTGCGTCGTCACGGAATTCAACTACCGCCTGAGCGGCCGCGACGCGGCGCAGATCTTCGTCGGCGTCTCGACGCAGTCGCGGCATGACGGCGAGACGATCGCGGCGCGCCTGCGCGGGCTCGGCTACGAAACGGCCGATCTGTCGGCCAACGAGATGGCAAAGCTCCACGTCCGGCACATGGTCGGCGGACGCACGCCGCACGTCGCGGCCGAGCGCGTCTGCCGGTTCGAGTTTCCCGAACGGCCGGGGGCACTCCTCCAGTTTCTCGACGCGCTTGGCGGCCGCTGGAACATCAGCCTGTTCCACTATCGGAATCACGGCGCGGATTTCGGGCGCGTGCTGGTCGCGTTCGAGGTGCCCGACGATGAGCGGCCGGCATTCGAGGCCTTCCTCTCCGGCCTCGGCTACCGCTTTCGATTCGACGAGCACAACGACGCATACCGCCGTTTCCTGGGCTCCTCTGAGCGCAGCGCGGTATTGCGTCCCACGCGATGATCGTCACCTGCAGATCTGACCGGAATAGCTGCTGGTGAACGCAGTGCCGCTGCTGTCTGACAGGAAGTTGAAGTACAGCACGCCGGTGGCGCCCGCGAACTTTCCTGTTGACTGATCTGGTAAGACACGGTCGAACTGCGTGCCCAACCCGTTGCCGACAAGTTCGAAGACGCCCACACTGCGAGTCTTGAGCACTCCCTTCTTCGTCGTGATCGTGAAATCTCCGGTGTAGTGATCGGTGGGGTTCAGCGGTGGTGAGGTAAGAGCTGTCACAGGTGCGAGGGAACTCGGATCTCCCTGGAAGAACGTGGTGCCCTCAATATCTCCACTGGCCGTACCTCGGGTCGTGAAGGTGGCGAAATCAGCGGTTGATGTGATCGTGCCCATCACCGCCTCGCAGCGGCTGGCCGCCGTGACACCAGGGACGGTGCCGACGAGCCCAGTCGCGACCGCAGCAACAACGAGCGAACCTGCGAGCAGGAGGGCGACACGATTAGACATGATTTCCTCCTTTAAGCGAGCGACCTGACGACCCCGCGAAGTCGCGTCGATTGTAGATCGGCGCTTCTTGATGCCGCCGGTCCTTAGCTCTTCCGCACAGACACTCTCTTGTCGCTTGACTCGTCTTCTGGTTGGCGGAATGATCGCGCGCCACCCTGCGACCGACGAACGGAGGACCGTCCATGAAGCGAGGCACCGTCACCATCGCGGTCTTGTTCGCGCTTGCTACGATCGCCGCCTCTCGCCCGCTGGCGCAGCAACAAGTCCCCAGCGTCGCAGAGTTCCACCTCGTCGAAGCGACGGTCCAAGAGATGCAGCTGGCGCTGCAGACCGGCCTCGTCACGTCGGGGCAGCTGGTGCAGATGTACCTTGCGCGGATCGCCGCGTACGAGGATGCCGGACCTGCCGTCAACGCGTTCATTCACCTGAATCCCACGGCGCTGCAGGACGCGCGTCAGCTCGACGCGGAACGGCATGCAGGCCGTACGCGCAGTCCGCTTTACGGCATTCCCGTGGCACTCAAAGACATCATCGACACACGTGACATGCCGACGACCGGTGGGTCGTTGACGCTTGCAGGCTCCATTCCGCCGAATGACGCGTTCATCACGCGCAAGCTGCATGAGGCGGGCGCGATCATTCTAGGGAAAGCGACGCTCACCGAGTTCGCCAACTTCATCGCGCTCGGCATGCCGGCCGGATACAGCGGCCTCGGGTTGTACGGCTTCAATCCCTACGATCCGCGCGTGCTGCCGGGCGGCGACGGCCGGCCTGTACTGACGCCAGGCGGATCCAGCTCCGGCTCCGGCATCTCCGTCAACGCCAACCTCGCGGCCATCGCTGTCGGCACCGAAACGTCCGGATCGATTCTCAGTCCGGCCACCGCCAACGGCGTCGTCGGGATCAAGCCGACGGTTGGTCTGGTCAGCCGGAACGGCATCATTCCAATTACGGCCGATCAAGATACGGCGGGTCCGTTGACGCGAACCGTGTCGGATGCCGCGATTGTGCTTGGTGTGCTCGCGGGACGCGATCCGGCCGACCCCGCGACAGCCGCGTGCCTGACACCGGGCAACTGCTTCAGCGATTACACGCCGTTCCTCGACAAGAAGGCGCTCAAACGCGCGCGCGTCGCGGTGCCGCCCTTCCCTGCCAATCGCGCCGACATCATGAACGCGGCGATCGCGGTGATGCGCGCCCAGGGCGCTGACGTGGAGCTGATTTCCCCACTCGCGCCGCAGCTCGGGATCTGCGTGAGCGTGCCGGCGCCGCCCGACTGCTCGACCGTGCTGTTATACGGGCAGAAGCGCGACATGAATGCGTATCTCGCCAACCGGACCGGTGCGCCGGTCGGATCGCTGTCCGATATCATCGCGCTGAACCTGATCATTCCCGGTGCGATCAAGTACGGCCAGGCGATCTTCGAAGCGGCCGACACGCTCGACCTGAGTCCGGGAAGCGCCGACACCTTACGTTACGTTGCCGATCGCGCGGAAGACCTGTCGCGTTCGCGCGGCGCGCTCGACGCCGTCTACAACGGCCCGGACGGAACGGCCGGCACGGCGGACGACTTCGACGCAATTCTGCTGTCAGGAAATAGTCAAGCCGGCACCACCGCAAAAGCGGGATATCCCAGCGTCAGCGTGCCGGGCGGGTTCCTCCCGCCGAGCGGAGTGATCGTGAACGCCTTCCCCTCAAACGTCACGTTCACCGGACGGGCCTTTTCAGAGCCGCGCTTGATCGCGCTCGCGTATGCGTTCGAGCAGGCCACGCATCATCGCGTGCCGCCCTCCAGCACGCCGCCGCTGACGACGGATACTGTCAAACGGCAGTAGGGCCGCGTCAAAGCTTTGCGACGGGAACGGCGCCGTGGCGCCGTTCCCCGTTTTTAGGAGTGGTAAGACGGACGTTTGCGAGGCGCGGACACGCCAGTCCCGCACGCACGGCGCATCAACACCGCCGACGGACGAGCTTGACGTCCGACCGTGAGGAGTTGATGACTGCCATGGGTCAACAGCTGCAGCAGCTGCGAGCGTCGCAGAACTGATTCGTCATTCCGTCAGCAGATACACGCCGTCCTCGAAATCCGACAGCTGCATCACCAGGTTGTAGCGCACGGTAACGGAGTCTTCGCGAAGGACGCCGGTGGCGCCCCACGGACCCGCCGTGCTCCACCCTTCCCATTCGAACGTAACCGAACCGTTGTCGTCCTTATAGCGACCGCGGTACTCGAAGAACGGGTAATTGGCGCTCGAGTACTGGAGTGCGAAAGTGCCGTCCGCGTAAAGTACGTATCGCGAGCGCAGCGGGGATCCGTGCATCGTGTAGTACGGGGAACTGACGGCCACATAAATCCGCGCCGGTGCGGACACGGCGGGGAAATTGACGAGCGCCGTGTTCGTGCTCGCTGGCACCGTCGCCCTGGAGGTGGGCGCGGTAGATGGCGCCGTACCCCCACACGCGGAGCACAGCGCCAGTAGAACGACGAGTGCGACGGGGCGAGCGGGGGGTATTTGGCATCGCTATATCCTTCAGGAAGTTGATTTCCACCACCTGCGTCCACTCCCGCAGTGAAGGTCGATGTTGTCGCCGGGCCCGCGTCGCACCTAGTGCGAAGACGGACGCACCAGATGGCGGACACGCTACTCCCGCACGCAGGGGGAGCCACGATGGCGGATGGTTGGAACCTCTGCCGTATCGGCGCAGCCTGACGGCTTGAGCGCGTCGACCGATGCGACAAAGGGTCCCGCGAGACGAGCTATCGGAACTTGATTTGGACCGTGACCTTGTCGACTCCAGGCGTAAACGTCGACTTGGTGTTTCCACACCCGCGCGGAAGTTCGACGTTGACCAACGCCGGACTGAAACCGTAAACCGTCGGGAAGAAATCGTTGATCCAGATCGGGACGGTATTCTGGTCGGCTTGATTCTGCACGAGAAT
>DASPXV010000052.1:0-16577 GCA_035637115.1 Vicinamibacterales bacterium | reverse complement strand
CTGGAACAGTCACCGTGGTGCTGGTCCGCGATGGCTACCAGCGCACCGAGATCCAGGTCACGCTCACCGCAGGCGATAACTTTTCGGCCTCGGAATGTCCCCCGCCCAGCAGTAGCATCGCCGGCGTCTGGCGCGTCATCCGCCTGCAACAGGAAGACGGCAACGACGATCTCCCACATTCATCCACCTCCACCAAGCCGTATGTCCTGCACCTTCTGCTCACCGTCCGCAAGCACGACTTTCATCGCAGTCGGAACCAGTCGTTGCAGCAGCGCCGGATCGAACCACTCATTCGGCTCCACGTCGTCTATCGCTGCCAGCAGGTACTCGCCCGGCGGCAGCACGGAAAAAGAGAACGCGCCATCGGCCGATGGCCGCAGTCCGTGGATACGCCGCGATTGTGCGAGCCAGAGCGCCTGGTCGGCGGGGAACAGGATCACGGTGAACTCGTTCGGCGCACCACCTGCGGCGTTCTGGACGGTTCCCGTGAGCTGTGCGGGATGGTCCGACAACGTGACGAGCGCATCGCGAATCAATTCGTTCGGGCGGATCTCGATCGGCATATCGATCGTGTCCTGGCCGTTGACGACCGCCGATCGCAAGTACCAGTTGCCCGGCCGTCCGAGCCCGGGCAGGGATGCCGTGAGACGATAGCGTCCCGGAAGGATTCCGGTAATCTCGAAACGTCCCGACGCATCGATGCGTGCGCCAGACGGTGCAAGGGTCACCGCTCCCTGCGACTGCACCGGTTGCAATGCGACGCGCATCGAACCGAGATCGGCTGGTAGCTTCAGCCGCATCGCGTCGAACTTCAATTGCCCGGTGAGCGTCATGCCTGGCTGCAGCCCGAGCGACAGGCCAGTAACGTTCTCGCCGTCAACCGCGATCTCCGCCGATGCCCACGTGAGAGGAGGGCCGCCACGGGCCAGCACCGTATAGGTGCCCGGCGCGACATCGACGAAGCTGAACGTGCCCTCTGTGCTCACTCTCGCAGAACGCAGTGCGCCGAATGCGGTCCCGGGAAACGTCGTCTGCGCGCTCGCGATCAGATTGACTTGTGTCCCGGCCAGCGCCGGCGATCCGTCCGTCGTCGTCACGCTACCCTCGACGCGCGCCGTGGGTACCAGCTGCAACGCGAAATCGACGCCGTCGCGCTCCTGCGCCGGACCGAGCGTGACCGCTATTGCCTGCGTCGCGACGGGTGTTCCGGGAAAGTACGTTGACGCGAGCGCCACGGTCCGTTCGGTTCCTCGCCGCTCGTCGAGCAGACGCAGTTCGCTGGAGGTGGACCCGAGGCTCGCGGCGCGCGCCGCCGCGCCCACGAAGTAATCACCAGGCGCGAGTCCGTAGATCCGGTAGACGCCGCGGTCGTCCGTCGTTGCCGACGCGACAGGAGAGAGTCGGCGGCTGCCGTCCTGCACGACGTATCGCAACGCGCTAACGGACGTGTCGGCTGCCGGCTGGTTGTTGTAATCGAGCAGGACGCCGGTAATCACGCTGCCGCGAATCATGGCTAGCGTGATCGATGCAGTCTGGCCGTTCGCGAGTGGTATGGCGGATCCAGGACGCGATGGCCGCTTCGCGCCATACGCCGACGTCACCCACGCGTCCTTCGTGGCGGTGACCGTATAGCGCCCCGCCTTCAGTCCCGCAAACACGAATCTCCCACGATCGTCCGTAATCGCTGTCGCTGCAAAGCCGGAACCTGTGCACGTCACGCGGACGCGACGCACCGGCCGCGGTTCCGGCTCATAGCTGACCGCTGTTCCGAGGATCGTGGCAGTACCGAGACTGCTCGCCCTGTCACGGCTCTGAGCATGCGCGCCGGCGATCGACGTCAGCAACGCGATCGCGACGACGGCAGATCGTGAGGCGAAGCGGACCATCTATCGGATCACCGCTGTTGTGAGGTCCTGTATTTTGCGCTCTCCCTCGACGATCCGAATCTGTTGCGCGACACGCGCGAGCGCGTCGAGGAGCGCCGGATCCTGCCAGTCCGCAAAGGTGTCCTCGTGAACGGCGATGACGTTGTATTCGCCGGGCGGCAGGCCCTGCAGCGCATAAGAGCCGGTCTTGGTGGCGCGCGCGGTGCGCATCCGGCGAGGAAACGGGCCGCGCATTCCCCATGTGGACGAATCGGTGGGGAAGATCAGGACGACGGCGTCGGGGTCGGCTGACTGGCCGGTACGCACGGTGCCGGACAGTTCGGCAGGACGATCGGTAAAAGTGATCGCCACGCCCGTAACGTCCCTTTTGCTCAAATCAAGAGGCACGTCGGTGAAATCGTCCGTGCCGGAGAACGCGCCTTTCAAGGTCCATCCGGCCGGGACATTCGAGATGCGCAGCACGTATTTGCCCGGCGACACGCCCAGCGTCCGGAACGTGCCGTCTTCTTCCGGATGCGACGGGTGTACCGCCACAATTTCCTGCGAGACGCGCGATCCGTCGGCAGGATCGAGATCGATGCGAATGCCGGTCAACTGAAAGCTCGCCGGCTTGTCGTTGGATCCTTCAAACTCGATCCGTCCTGTGATGCGTGGCGCCGGCGAGAGCGGAACCACCATCGCGGAAATCTCTGCTTCGCCGACGGACAACAGCACCTGCGCAAAGAGTGTTGCTTCCATCGGAATTGGTGGAGGCGATGGCGGAGCGGAATTGGGGGCCGCTACCGCGGTGCCAATCGTCACAGTCCCGCCAGGTGTCACCATCACGCGCGAGCTGTCCTGCAGATCGACAGGCTCGCGAGGCACCTGGAGGATTTTCAGCATGAATTGGCCGGCAGGCACAGCGGGAAGAGTGAAGTCGCCACTACTGTTGGTGATCGTTGTTGCAACCTCCCACGACTCGACACCGCCGTCCACGCCGGCAGGCAGGAGCCGGACGCCTATGTTGGACGCGGGGCCGTCCGGCGCCATGACGGTGCCCGACACGCGCACCGCCCGTGTCGGGCGCACCTGGAAGTCGATCGAGGCGCGTTCTTCCCCCGACTTGATGGTCAACACGCCCGCTTGCGAGAGCACTGTGGCCGCCGGGTAGAAAACCGTCGGATAGATCCACAATCCGCCGCGGGAATCCTGCTGCGGCACCAGCGTTCCGGGCGCCAGTGTGAACGTCTGATCCCCGAGCGCAAGTGCGTAATGGGAGCCTGCGGGAACTATCGGCGCGCCGATCTCGTTCAACTCGCGCGACAGCCGCATCCGTTGTTCCTGCGTCCCGCCACCGGATGCGCCGAAGAACACATCCATGGCTTCCGTTGGAATCGCCGTCTGCGTGAAGCGGATGCCGACCGCGTAGTCGCCCGGTGTGAGATTCGCGATTCTGTAGACCCCGCGATCGTCCGTGACGCCGCTGTAACTGGGAAGAAAACGTCTGAGACCGGCGCGGAATTCGCGCTCGAAGGCGCGCACCGTCACACCTACGGCCGGCTCGCCCGCCTCGTCAAGGACGGTGCCCGAAATCGACGCGTGCCGCCACATCCGGATCTCGACGCCGTTGAGACGCTGCCCGTCCTGGATCGCAATGCCCTGGCCGCTGCCGCCCGGCCGCCGCTGGTTGTACGTCGCATTCGCATAGCCGCTCTTCACTGCCGTGAAGAACACCATGCCTTTGCGCAGGCCGCGCAGGACGAATTCTCCCTGACCGTTTGTCAGGGCTCGGGGCGGAAGCGGATTCGTCGCGGTCAGTGGCACGGCGGCACCGGCGGGTGTGACGACGACGCCGGGAATCGGCCGGCCGCTGACAGCATCCACCACGCGTCCGCTGACCGTCGCCGGACGCGGCTCATCCGGCTGTTGCGCGAACGCGAGAAGAAGACAGAAAAGTGATGCCGCCGCACACATCGGGGTCCTCCGGAGGGGTCCATGGTACGTCAGTCAACCGTTCATAGCGCGGTTCGTCTAAGGGGCATGGCGGACCTTCTTCACGACCTCCGGATCACTCTTCGCGCGCTGCTGCGCGCCCCGGTCCTTGCGTTGACGATCGTCGCGACGGTGGGACTTGGCATCGGGACCACGACGGCGATCTTCGGCGTCATGGACGCGACGCTCTTGCGGCCCCTTCCGTATCAGGACCCGCAGGAGCTCGTCCGGCTCTTCACTGATTCTCCGCCGTATCGCTTCCGCTTTTCCATCGCCGACTACCTCGCGCTCGACGCGCAGCAGACGACGTTCAGGAAGGTGGCGGCATTTGCCGACCGCTTCATGGCCTATTCGAACGGCAGCATTGCCGAGCGGCTGCGCGGCCGGGAGGTGACGTGGACCTATTTCGATCTGCTTGGCGTCACCCCCGCGCTCGGGCGCAACTTCACACCTGCGGAGGGGCGTCGCGGCGCGCCGCCGTCGGTGATTGTCAGCCACGCGTTCTGGCAGCAGCGGCTCGGCGGCAAACGCGACGCGATTGGCACGGCCATCCGTCTCGACGGCCTCGACTGCACCGTCGTCGGCGTTCTTCCGCCTGCAGTCGGACCGCTCGAACGCGGACAGGATTTCTTCATCGTCGCGCAGTGGGACACGCCGCGCCGCAAGGGACCATTCTTCATCACCGCGATTGGACGATTGCCCGGACCCGAAGGGCTCGGCGCCGCTTCGGCGGAACTGCGCGCGATCAACCGGCGCATCTTTCCGATCTGGCAGTCGTCGTACCAGGACGCGAAGGCGTCGTGGGGCGCAATGGATCTCAAGGAGTATCTGACCGGGCAGTTCCGGCCGATTGCGCGCCTGGCGATCGCCGCGGTCGCGCTCGTCTGGTCGATCGCCTGCGTCAACGCGTCGAACCTGCTCATCGCGCGCGTCACCAGCCGCCGGCGCGAGCTCGCGGTCCGCGCGGGCTCGGCGCCTCTCGCGAACGCGTCGTGCGCTACCTCCTCACCGAAAGCGCGGTCCTCGCGCTCGGCGCCGCAGCGATCGGGATCGTGATTGCGTGGGGCAGCATTCAGCTTGCAAGGACGACCGGCAGCGTCTACATTCCGCGTGCGAACGAGATCGTTCTCGGTGGACGCACGCTCGTAGTCCTCGTGGCCGTCACGATCATCAGCGCGACGATGTTCGGCCTCATCCCGGCCATCCATGGCACCGGTGGATCGGTGGAGGAGGGCCTGCGGGGGACCGGTCGGTCGTCGACCGGCAGCCGCGCCGTAAGACGCCTTCGCGGTGTGCTCGTTGCGGGTCAGTTTGCGATCGCGACACCCCTGCTCGTGGTGGCAGGACTTCTGCTGGTGACGTTGAACCATCTCGGTCGCGTGAATCTCGGCTTCGACACGCACAACGTGCTCACGGGTTCAATCGCGCTGCCGTCCGCGCAATATCGTGACGCCGCGCAGGTCATTACCTTCTGGGAACGACTCCGGACCGCCGCCGTCGAGGTGCCCGGGGTTACCGCCGTCGCCTTTACCGACAGCCGTCCACCCGCGGACGCGGGCAATCAGAACAACTTCGATCTGGAGGATGCGCCCGCCGGTCCGGGGTCCCAGTCAGTGACGACGTGGGTGGATGTCACGCCCGAGTACTTCGGGCTGTTCGCTCAGCGACTGATCGAAGGACGCCTGCTCGACTCGCGCGACGCGGCGACCACGAGTCCGAGTGTGATCGTGGTCGACGAGGCGTGGGCGCGCCGGTTCTTCCCGGGGCAATCCGCGGTCGGCAAACGCCTGAAGTCGGGCGGGTGTTCGAGGTGTGATTGGACGACTGTGGTCGGCGTCGTCAGTATCGTGAAGTATGACGGGTTGAACGCCGCAGATGCCGGCGTCGTGTACTCACCGATGGCCGAGCGCGGCGAGGAGCTCACCAACGCATTCTCTTCGCGCTCCCGTTACCTCGTCGTCAGGACGGCCGCCGCGCCGGAATCCGTGCTGCCGCAGCTGCGTCGTGTCCTGAGAGAGATCGATCCTTCACTACCGTTCTCGAGGGTTGCGACCATCGACGAGCTCGTCGCGAGCTCGTTGGAGCAGCCGCGCGGACTGTCGCTGCTCGTCGGGGCGCTCGCGCTCGTCGCGCTGGTGTTGTCCATCGTCGGCATCTACGGCGTCATGGCGCACTACGTGCAGCAGCAGGCGAAGGACATCAGCATCCGCCTGGCGCTGGGCGGCAGTCCCGGCAGCGTGCTGCGGCTGATGATCGGGCGCGGCATGTCGCTGGTGATCTGGGGAGTCGTGGTCGGGGCAGGCGCGGCGTTCGCCGTCGCGCGCCTGATGTCGTCGCTCTTTTTTGGAGTCACTGCCGGCGATCCGGCAACGTTCTCGTTCGTCGTGTTCCTCATGGTCGCCGTCGCGCTGCTCGCCTGCGCGGTTCCGGCGATGCGAGCCTCGGCGCTCGAACCAGCGGTGGTGCTCAGGAACGACTAGCCGGCGGGGCTGCGCGATCGCGGCTGCCGCTTGCCGAAAGCAGCCGCCGCATAGTACCGTTTGTAGGTTATCCGCCTCCGCTAGGACATGACACAAGCCACGCCCGGTACGCTGAAGAAGACGCCGCTCCACGCCCGGCATCGCGCGCTGGGGGCGCGGATGGTGGAATTCGGCGGCTGGGACATGCCGGTCGAATATTCCGGCATCGTGGACGAGCACATGGCGGTGCGCACGCGCGGCGGCCTGTTCGACGTCTCGCATATGGGCGAGATCGAGATCGCCGGCGCGGATGCGCTGAAGGCCGTCCAGCACATCACGTCGAACGACGCCAGCCGTCTCGCCATCAACCAGATCCAGTATTCCGCCCTTACCACGCCGCAGGGCACGTTCGTCGATGACGTGCTCACGTACCGCATTGCGGACGATCATTTCATGCTCGTCGTGAACGCGTCCAACATCGTGAAGGACTTTCACTGGATCGCCGCGCACGTGAAAGAGGTTGGCGGCGACGCGGCGGCGGTCAATACGAGCTCGCGCTACGCCCTGATCGCGCTGCAAGGCCCCGTTGCGAAAGACGTGCTGCAGTCGCTCACCGGCGTCGACCTGTCGGCGATGAAGTACTACTGGTTCGGCACGGGGGAAGTCGCGGGCGTGCGCGTCACGATCTCGCGCACCGGCTACACCGGCGAGGACGGCTTCGAGGTCTTCGTGCCCCCCAGCGCCGCGGAGCGTGTCTGGGACGCGATCCTGCAGGCCGGGAAGAGCGCCGGCGTGATCCCCGCGGGCCTCGGCGCGCGCGATACGCTGCGGCTCGAAGCGTCGATGCGGCTGTACGGGAACGACATGGACGAGACGACGACGGTGGTCGAGGCCGACCTCGGATGGATCGTCGGCTGGAAGAAAGACGAGTTCCTCGGCCATGACGTTCTAAAGCGACAGAAGGCGGAAGGTGCCCCGCGCAAGCTGGTTGGCTTCGAGATGCTCGAGCGCGCGATCGCGCGCCATGGCTACGACGCCTACATCGGCGGCGAGAAAGCCGGGGTCGTGACCAGCGGCACGCAGACGCCGTTCCTCAAGAAGGCGATCGGCATGGCCTACCTGCCCACCGACCGCACGGCCCCGGGTACCGAGTTCGAGGTCGACATCCGCGGCCGCCGCCTCAAGGCCGCCGTCGTCCCGATGCCCTTTTACAAGAGAGCGAAATGAGCTATCCCGCAGATTTCAAGTACACGAAGGATCACGAGTGGGTGAAGATCGACGGCGCGAACGCGAAGGTCGGCATCACCGACTACGCGCAGAAGCAGCTCGGCGACGTCGTCTATCTCGAACTGCCGCAGGTCGGTCGCACGCTGAAGAAGGGGGAAGTCTTCGGCACCATCGAATCCGTGAAGGCGGTCTCGGAGCTCTACAGCCCGGTCGACGGCGAGGTCACCGAGATCCATTCCGATCTCGTGCAGCATCCCGAGACCGTGAACAAGGACCCGCACGGGTCGTGGATGATCGCGATGAAGGTCACGGGAGGCCAGGACGGTCTGCTCGACTCGGGCGCCTACACGGATCTCACTAAGTGAAGACACAGACGCAACTCGAATCCCGGACCTCGATCCTCGAGACGTTTCAGTATCGACACATCGGACCCGACGCCGACGCGCAGGAAGAGATGCTCCGCGCCATCGGCGTGCCCTCGCTCGATGCGCTGATCGACCAGACCATTCCTCCCGGCATCCGTTTCTCGAAGCCGCTCGAGCTTCCGCCTGCAGAATCCGAAGCCGCGTACCTGCGCCGGCTGCGGACGGTGGCCGCGAAGAACAAGGTGGCCCGTTCGTACATCGGCATGGGTTACTACGACACCGTGACGCCGGCGGTGATCCTGCGTAACGTCTTCGAGAATCCCGGCTGGTATACGCCCTACACGCCGTACCAGGCGGAGATCGCCCAAGGTCGCCTCGAGTCGCTCCTCAATTTCCAGACGATGGTGCGCGACCTGACGGGGATGGAGATCGCGTCCGCGTCGCTGCTGGACGAAGGCACGGCCGCGGCGGAGACGATGACCATGTTCCATCGCCTGAACACGAAGAAGGCGCCGGCGGGGCAGCCGTCCGTGTTTCTCGTGTCATCGCGCACGTTCCCGCAGACGATCGACGTGCTGAAGGGGCGCGCCCAGCCGCTCGGCATCAGGCTCGAGATCGGCGACGTCGACTCTCTGTCGATGGACAAGGCCTTCGGACTGCTGTTGCAGTATCCCGATGACCATGGCGAAGTCCGCGACCTCGAAGCGATCATCGAGAAGGCGCACGCGGCGGGATTACTCGTCGCCGTCGCCAGCGACCTGATGGCGCTGACGCTGCTCACGCCGCCGGGTGAGATGGGTGCCGACGTGGTCGTCGGCAACTCCCAGCGCTTCGGCGTGCCGCTCGGCTACGGTGGTCCGCACGCCGCCTTCTTCGCGACGCGCGAGACGTTCGTGCGGCAGGCGCCCGGCCGCATCATCGGCGTCTCGGTCGATGCGCACGGGCACCGCGCCTATCGGATGGCGCTGCAGACGCGCGAGCAGCACATCCGCCGAGAAAAGGCGACGTCGAACATCTGTACTGCGCAGGCGCTGCTCGCGAATATCGCCGCGATGTACGGCGTGTTCCACGGCCCGCAGGGGCTGCGCGAGATCGGCGAGCGCATCCACGGGATGGCACGCGCGCTCGAGGACGCCCTCGTCGCCGCAGGCCTCCAGCAATCGAACGCCGCCTATTTCGACACGCTCCGTATCATCGGCGCCCACGCCGCGACGCTTCGCAAGGCGGCGGACGCTGCAGGTATCAACTTCCGTTACTTCGCCGACGGCGCGATCGGGATTTCGGTTGACGAGACGACGACGATCGAGGACGTCGCCGACATCGTCAGGACCTTCGCGCCCGGCGGAAAAGCGGTGTTCAGGGACGGCGCGCCGCTGCTCGTGAAGGCGCCGATCCAGTTGCGCCGCACGAGCGCGTACCTCACGCATCCGGTGTTCAACACGCATCACTCGGAGACAGAGATGATGCGTTACATCCGCAGTCTCGAGCGCAAGGACGTCGGGTTGGACACGTCGATGATCCCGCTCGGGTCGTGCACGATGAAGCTCAACGCAGCGGCGGAAATGCTGCCGGTCACGTGGCCGGAATTCAGCCGCATGCACCCGTTTGCCCCGGTGGAGCAGGCGGCGGGCTACGCCGAAATATTCCGCAATCTCGAAGCGGCCCTGTGCGAGATTACTGGCTTTGCCGGCATGTCGCTGCAGCCGAACTCCGGCGCGCAGGGGGAATTTGCCGGCCTGATGACCATCCGCGCGTATCACCGCGATCGCGGCGATGCGAATCGCGATGTCGTGCTGATCCCGGCATCCGCGCACGGCACCAATCCCGCGAGCGCAACGATGGCAGGGTTGCGTGTTGTCGTCGTCGCCTGCGACAGCCACGGTTATATCGAGCTGGACGACCTGCGCGCGAAGGCGCAGCAGCATAGGGATACGCTTGCGGCGTTGATGGTCACGTATCCATCGACATACGGGATCTTCGAGGAACGGATCCGCGAGATCTGCGCGGTCGTCCACGAGTTCGGCGGACAGGTCTACATGGACGGCGCGAACATGAACGCGCAGGTCGGGCTGACGAGCCCCGCCTCGATCGGCGCCGACGTGTGCCATCTGAACCTGCACAAGACATTCGCGATCCCGCACGGCGGCGGCGGTCCCGGCATGGGGCCGATTGGCGTCGCGAAGCATCTCGTCCCGTATCTGCCCGGCCATCCGGCCGTCAAGGTAGGGGGCGGCAAGGGGATTCCGGCGATCGCCGCGGCGCCGTGGGGCAGCGCGAGCATCCTGCTGATCTCGTACGGCTACGTGCGCATGCTGGGCGCCACGGGCATGACGGAAGCGACGAAGATCGCGATCCTCAACGCGAATTACATCAAGGCGCGTCTCGAATCGCATTACGACGTGCTCTACGCGAACCACAACGGCCGCGTCGCGCACGAGATGATCTTCGACCTGCGGCCGTTCAAACACGGCGCAGGGGCTTCGGTCGACGAACAGGACGTCGCGAAGCGGCTGATGGACTATGGCTTCCACGCGCCCACGGTCTCGTTTCCCGTGGCGGGGACGATGATGATCGAGCCGACGGAGAGCGAGCCGAAAGGGGAGCTGGATCGGTTCTGCGACGCGCTGATTGCGATCCGCAAGGAGATCGCCGCGGTCCTCGACGGGCAGGCGGACGCGAAGGACAACGTGCTGAAGAATGCACCGCACACCGCGGACGCCGTCACCGCGGACGACTGGTCGCATCCGTACTCGCGCGAGCAGGCGGCTTACCCGCTGCCATTCGTGCGTGCGAACAAGGTGTGGCCGCCGGTATCGCGCATCGACAATCCGTACGGCGATCGGAACCTGCTCTGCGCGTGCCCGCCGATCGAAGCGTATGAATCCCTAATCCCTAATCCCTAATCCCTGATCCTGAATCCCTAATCCTGTATCGCTAATCCTGCAGGGATGCAGGATTCAGGATCAGGGATTCACGATTAGCGATCAGCGATTAAGGATTCAGTGAGTTCCTGCGCGCGCTGCTGATAACGCGCGAGCAGCGCGCGCGTGATCTGCCCCGGCCTTCCCGATCCGACAACCCGGCCATCGACGTTCACCACGGGTGAGAGCTCGCGCGTAGTGGATGTGATGAACATCTCGTCGGCCGTCTCGAGGTCCTTCGGATACAGCGTCTCTTCGCGAACGTTCACGCCAATCTCGCGTCCGAGCTCGAAGATGAACGCGCGGGTCACCCCTTCCAGCAGACCCGCTTCTGATTTCGGCGTCAGCGCCGCGCCGCCGCGCACCATGAAGAAGTTCGCCTGTGAGCACTCGGTCAGCTCGCCCCGGTAGTTGCACATCAGCGCTTCTTCCGCACCCGCGCGATAGGCGGTCTGCATCGCCAGCGCGTTGTTGAGCAGGTTGTTGGACTTGATGATTGGATTGACCGATTTCGGGTGGTTCCGGAGCATCTCAACGAGGGAGATGCGGATGCCGTCGTTGAACACGCGCGCCGCCGGCGGCTCGAACGGCTTGACGATGATCACGGTAGTGGGCTTCGGGGTGGACTTCGGATCGTAGTTTAGATCCCCGACGCCGCGCGTCAGCAGGATGCGGATATAGGCTTCGTTGTTCAGTGGCGGGGACCCCTGCACCCCGCCGAGCTCGCTCGCTGCGCGGGGGCCCGACGCCCCGCTCCGCTCGCTTCGCGTTTCGCTGAACGCGGCCGCGACGGTCTGATCGATCCATTGCAGCAGCGTCGCGTCGTCGAACGGTACGTCGAGCAGCAGCCGGTCGGCGGACTGGCGGAGGCGGCGCATGTGACGGTCATAGAGGAACGGGACCTTGTTGTAGGTCCGCAGCGTCTCGTAGACGCCTTCGCCATAGACGAATCCATGGTCGTACACCGGCACGACAGCCTGGTCGGCCGGCGCGATCTTCCCGTTCACATACACGGCTCCACGCATATCAGCCGGAGTGTAGCATAGGGAAGTTGGCAGTTCGCGGTTTGCAGTTCGCAGTTCGGAGCGAACGAAGACGTCCGTGCCTTCGAAACTGCAGACGGCAAACAGCAGACGGCACACTATGAGAGTGCTCAATACGCAGCAGATGCGGGAGGCCGATCGGCAGACGACCGACGAGGTCGGCATTCCTTCGATCGTCCTGATGGAGAACGCCGGGCGCCAGGCGGTGGCCGCGATGGAAGCGGCGTTCGACGATCTCGGATCGAGCCGCGTCGGCGTGCTGTGCGGCCGGGGCAACAACGGCGGCGACGGCTTCGTCGTGGCGCGGACGCTGGCGCAGCGCGGGATCGAGGCGATCGTGTTCCTGCTCGGCGGCGTCTCGGACGTGCGCGGCGACGCACGCACCAATCTCGAGATCCTTGGGCGCGTCGGCGTGACCGTCGTCGAGATCACTAACGCGCAGGAGTGGGAGCTGCACTTCAGCGAAGTGTCCGAGTGCGATCTGATCGTCGATGCGATCGTCGGGACCGGCTTTCACGGTCCGCTGACCGGCCTGCTCGAAACGGTCGTCGCCGACGTCAACGGGCTCGGCGTCCCCGTCGTCGCGATCGATCTGCCAACCGGCGTGTCCGCCGATTCGCACGAGATCGAGGGTGAAGCAATTGAAGCCTCGATGACGGTCACGCTCGCGGCGCCGAAGATTCCATTGATACTTCCACCGGCGGATGCCTATGGCGGCGACCTGGTGATCGCAGATATCGGGATTCCAGCGTCGGTGATTGATGAAATCGACGGTCCCTGGCTGGAGCTGCTGACGCGCGAGCGGATGCGCGAGCTCGTGCCGGCGCGCGCCGCCGATTCACATAAGGGGGACTTCGGCCGCGTCCTCGTGGTCGCCGGCTCGGTGGGACGCACCGGCGCTGCGCATCTGGCCGCCCTCGGCGCGCTGCGATCGGGCGCCGGCCTCGTGACCATCGCCACGGCGCGTTCGTGCGTGCCGACCATCGCGATGATGATGCCGGAGTACATGACCGAGCCGCTCGACGAAACGGCGGCGGGAACGATCGATTTCGCCGCCGCCGACCGCGTGCTCGATCTGAACGCGGACGTCATCTGCATCGGGCCTGGGCTCGGCCAAGATCCTTCCACTGCCGCGTTCGTTCAGGCCGTCGTCGAGCGTTCGGGAGTGCCGCTCGTGATCGACGCGGACGCGCTGAACGCATTCGGCGGAGATCCCGAACGCCTCGCCGGCCGCGACGGCGTGGACATGATCATCACCCCGCACCCAGGCGAAATGGCGCGCCTGCTGGGTGTCAGCATCGAGCAGGTGCAGTCGGATCGCCTCGAGCACGCGCGCGAGTTCGCCACGTCGCATCGCCTCCACGTCGTGCTCAAGGGACACCGGACGGTGATCGCCGGCCCCGAGGGGCGCTCGTTCGTCAACCTGACCGGGAACGCGGGCATGGCGACGGGAGGCACCGGAGATCTCCTGACCGGCATGATCGCCGCATGGTTTGCCCAGATCCTCGATGCCGAGGGTGCCTGCAAGCTTGCGGTGTACCTCCACGGCACGGCGGGGGATCTCGCGGAGGCGGACGAAGGGGACGTCGCGCTGCTGCCGACGGACATCGCCAGCCACCTTGGCGACGCGGTTCTCGAGCTGAGCGCGCGGCGCAAGATCAAACGCGAGTCGCAGTGACGGAGGCTGGAGGCCGAGGGTTGGACGTTGGAGGCGATCACGTCACCGACAGCGAGCTGGCTACTGGCCTCGTTGGCGAAGCGCTGGCGCGCACGCTGAAGCCGGGCGACGTGGTGTTGCTCTACGGCGACCTCGGCGCAGGGAAGACCGCGTTCGTGCGCGGCATGGCGCGCGGCATTGGCGCGAACCCCGAGGACGTGTCGAGCCCCACCTTTACGATCGTGCAGGAGTACGCCGGGAAGGACGCGATGCTGTATCACGTCGATCTGTATCGCCTGGAGCCGGCCGAAATCGACGATCTCGGGCTCGATGATCTCGTCTCGGGCGACGGCATCGTCGCGATCGAGTGGGCGGAGCGCTGGCACGACCGCCCGGACGGCGCCGACGTTGTCGAGGTGACGATCGCGGACGCTGGGGAGGACCGCCGGAGGATTACAATCGGAGGCAGCCAACAGTGAGGGCCATATGCGTGCAGTTGTTTCGACGCTGGCGCTCTGTGTCATTGTCGCGGGCTGCGGTGGCAGCCCAACCCAGCCAAGTCTCCCTTTCCGGCAGCTGAAAGCTCAGGGTCTTCTCGCGCACCCGTTCGCGTGCACTGCCGGAACGCGCGTCTTCCGTGACGCGGACGAATGGAACGCGTTTGCGTCGGGCATTCTGTTCGCCGAGCCGCCGTCCGTTGATTTCAGGACGGAGATGGTCGTCCTCGTGGCACTCGGGACGCGTGGGAGCTCGGGTTACACCGTGGACATCCAGGACGTTCGCCGGAGCGGCGAGCAGCTGTCGATTCAGGCGATAGAGACGACACCAGGTAAGTGTGCCGCGTTGACAGTGATTACCTGTCCCTGGGCCGCGGTGGTGGTGCCGCGAAGCGACGCAACGGTGGCTGTGAAGTACGAGTCGGCGCGGACGGCGCCGGGCTGCTAGCCCGACGACGTGACCGAGGTGCGGAGAAAGCTAGCGAGGATCGCCGCCGGATCCGGATTGATGGGTGATTTCCGCTTCGCGATCCGCTATCTCGTGAAGTCGCCTGGCTTAGCGCTGTTGCGGCGTTAGCCTAGAAATCCCCGCGAGACTTCAGCTTGAACGCGTAGTTCGTTTCCTGCGAGCCGTACGCATTCTTCGCAACCTTGCCCCAGAGCACGTCGGGATTTCGCTGCCGGTATTCCTTCGTGCCGAGCGCATCGTCATCGAACATGACCTCGCTCCATTGCCGGCCGCAGCACGACGTCACGAAACTCAGATGGATGTGCGCCGGGATGTCGCGACCGGGATACGGCGCAGGACGGATCGTCCGGAACTCGAATCGTCCCTGCGCATCGGTCACCGTCCAGCCCTTCAGCCGCCATGGATCCGCGGCGTGCGGCTGGGAGTACAGGCCAGTCGAGTCGGTGTGATACGCGAACACCTCGACGCCCGCCGCCGGCTTGCCGGCCGGGTCGGTGATCACGCCCTGCACCACCAACGGAATGCCGGGCTCGGTCGTGGGTGCGATGCGCTCGATGCTACTGATCCGCGCCGGTTTGAGCTTCTGCGCTTCATTCCACATCCGCACCCAGTTGGGGTCCTGCGCGGAAAGAGCCGTGGCCGTGACGAGAAGTGTGACGAGAGCCGAGAATGTCGTCTTCATGCAGGTAAGACGACGGGGGTGGAGAAAATGTTAACCGGCGCTGATGGTCACCGGCGTCGTCGGTGGCGTTGTCCTGGGCGCGGTGCTCGTTCTCGCGCGTCACGGTCTGTCCACGCGCGGCCCGAGTGCGAGCGATCCGAAGATCTTATTTCGGTCTCTTCCGCCTGAAGGCGGAAGCTACACAGCAGAGGAAGGGGCGCGGGATGCGGATCGCGAACTGCTGACCGGAAACTGCTGACCGCGAACTGCTAACTACTGGCTACCGGCTACTGGCAACTGGCAACTGGCAACTGGCTACTCCACCCGGTAGTTCGGCGCTTCTTTGGTGATGATGACGTCGTGGACGTGACCTTCGCGCAGGCCGGCGGGACTGACCCGGATCATCTTTGCGTCGCGCTGAAGAGTGGGGATGTTCGCGCAGCCGGTGTAGCCCATGCCGGCGCGGAGGCCGCCCATCAGCTGATGGATCATCGCGGCGACTGAACCTTTATGGGCGACGCGTCCCTCGATCCCCTCGGGCACCAGCTTTTCACTGGCGTCAGGACTTGTCTCGAGATCGAATTCGTCCTGGAAGTATCGGTCCCGGCTGCCGCGGCGCATCGCGCCGATCGATCCCATCCCGCGATATTCCTTGAAGCTGCGTCCCTGGAACAGGATCAGTTCGCCGGGGCTCTCGTCGGTCCCAGCGAAAAGACTCCCGATCATGACAGCTCCCGCGCCGACGGCGATCGCCTTCGTGATGTCGCCGGAATAGCGGATGCCGCCGTCCGCGATGATCGGGACCTTGTGCGGTGCCGCAGCGCGCGCGCACTGCGCGACGGCCGTGATCATCGGCACGCCGATGCCCGCGACGACGCGCGTCGTGCAGATCGAGCCAGCGCCGATGCCGACCTTGACGGCGTCCACGCCGAGATCGATGAGCGCCTCGGTTGCTTCCGCCGTCGCCACGTTGCCGGCGATTAAATCGACCTTGGGGAATTCGCGGCGCACGCGCCGGATGACGTCGAGCACGCCCTGCGAATGTCCGTGCGCAGTATCGACGACGAGGACGTCGACGTTGGCCGCGACGAGCGCCTCCGCGCGCGCCATGCCGTCCTTGCCGGTACCGATCGCGGCACCGACGCGAAGGCGTCCGAGCGAGTCCTTGCACGCGTTCGGGTACTTGATCGCCTTCTGGATGTCCTTGACGGTGATCAGCCCCTTCAGCCGGTACTGGTCGTCGACGACGAGCAGCTTCTCGACCTTGTGCCGGTGCAGGATGTCGCGCGCCGCGTCGAGCGTGGTGCCGACCGGCACGGTGAACAGCGGCTCGCGCGTCATCACGTCGGCGATCGGGCGGTTCACGTTGGTCTCGAACCGGAGATCGCGGTTGGTCAGGATCCCGCACAGCCGGCCTTCCT
>DASPXV010000051.1:0-12398 GCA_035637115.1 Vicinamibacterales bacterium | reverse complement strand
TAGCTATGCCGACCAACGTCGTGATGCCCCAGATGGGCGAATCGATCGCCGAAGGGACCATCGTCCGCTGGATCAAGAAAGTGGGGGACAACGTCGATCGCGACGAGCCACTCTTCGAGATCTCGACCGACAAGGTGGACGCGGAAATCCCTTCTCCCGGCGCCGGCGTGCTCACCGAGATCAAGGTGAAGGAAGGGGAGACGGTCGCCGTCAACTCGGTCGTCGCGGTGATCGGCGCGGCCGGCGAAAAGGCTTCCAGCACCGCGGCTGACGCCGCGGATAAGGTGCTTCCGCCTAAAGGCGGAAGCCACTCGGAAATGCCCGAAGCGGCAGCCGGGCAACCCGAGGCTGCACCGGCCGTGCAGGCCGTCGCCGCGTCCGCCTCCGCGGCTGGCGCCGCTTCGCCGGAACAGCCGACGCAGGATAGCGATCGTCGGCTGAAGTCGTCGCCGCTGGTGCGCCGCATCGCGCGCGAGCACAACGTCGACATCCGCCAGATCAACGGCACCGGTGTCAGCGGGCGCGTCACGAAGACCGACATCCTCGGTTTCCTGGAGAGCGGGCCGAAGCCCGGACCGGCCGCACGTCCGACAGGTCACATCCCGGCCTTCAAGCCCGGTGACAAGGTCGAGATCGTCCCGATGACGATCATGCGCAAGAAGATCGCGGAGCACATGGTGCTCAGCGCGCATACGTCGCCGCACGTGTACTCGGTTTACGAGGTGGACTTCCATCGCCTCTCGCAGCTGCGGAACAAGAAGAAGGCAGAGTACGAGCGCAACGGCGCGAAACTGTCGTTCACTGCGCTCATTGCGAAGGTGACGGTCGATGCGATCCGCGCGTTTCCGTTCGTCAACGCTTCGCTCGACGGCGACAACATCGTTTACAAGAAGGACATCAATCTCGGCATCGCCGTCGCGCTCGATCAGGGGCTGCTCGTTCCTGTGATCAGGAACGCCGACGAGAAGAACCTCGTCGGGCTGAGCCGCGCGATCGACGATCTTGCGGTTCGCGCGCGGTCGAAGAAGCTGAATCCCGAAGAAGTGCAGGGGGGAACGTTCACGATCACGAACCCCGGCATCTTCGGGGCCGTCTACGGTCTGCCGCTGATCAACCAGCCGCAGGTCGCAATCCTCGGCGTCGGCGTGATCGAGAAGCGCGCGGTCGTCGTGAATGACGCGATCGCGATCCACCCGACCTGCCACATCTCGCTCGGCTACGATCATCGCCTCATCGACGGAGCGGACGCGGGACGTTTCCTCGCCTACCTGAAGGAGCGGCTCGAGCAGTTCGACGAATCTTGGATGTAACGGTTCACGGTTCACCGTTCACGGTTCGGAATCTGGGTCTCATCGACTACCAGGCCGCGCTCGACCTGCAGCGCGAGCTCGTCGAGCAGCGGAAACGCGGCGAGATCGGCGATCAGCTGCTCCTGCTCCAGCATCCCGACGTCATCACGCTCGGCGTCAGGACGCGCAACGACCGCAGCCACATCCTCGAGAGCGACGCTTCACTCGCGGCGCAAGGCGTTGAAGTTTTCGAAACGGGCCGCGGCGGCGACGTGACCTATCACGGCCCCGGTCAGCTCGTCGGATATCCCATCTTCGATCTCAAACCCGATCGCTGCGACGTTCACCGCTACGTGCGCGATCTCGAAGAGGTATTGATCCGATCGGTCGCGGAATTCGGCATCACCGCCGAACGAGTGGCGGGATTGACCGGCATCTGGGTCGGACAGGAAAAGCTCGCGGCCATCGGCGTGCGCATTTCCCGCTGGGTAACGAGCCACGGCTTCGCGCTGAACGTGAACACCGACCTTTCGAAGTTTGGACTGATCGTTCCCTGCGGCATCACCGACAAGGGCGTCACGTCGATGCAGCGCCTGCTCGGGAAACCAGTGCCAATGGCTGAGGTTGAGGACGCCGTCGTCCGGGCCTTCCGTGGAATCCGCGGCCTAACTTACTGAAAATTAGTCCCTTACGAACGGGAATAACGACCATCTCCCTGGTGTTTTGCCTAGACACGGAGGCCACAGATGCGTCAGCAGAATGCGGAACGCGATCTGGTCGGCCGCATGCGCGCCGGGGACGGCTCAGCCGTCGCAGACCTGGCGTCCCTCTACGGCCCGCGGATCCAGCAGCTAGCGTTCCGGTACTTGAAAAACTGGGAAGATGCGGAGGAAGTCTCGCAGGACGTCCTGATGAAGGTGTATCGAAAGATCGAAGCCTTCAGAGGGGACTCGGCTCTTTCTTCGTGGATTTACCGGATCACGTTCAACACGGCGATGTCGCGCCTGCGGACGGCGCGGTTCGCGCGGAACGTCGAGGTCCAGCCGGCGGAGATCCAGACGGAAACGGCCGACCACGTCCAGCCGGAGCCCGCGGACTGGACCGCGCTCGCGGACGACCAGGTGATGCGGAGTCAGATGCGCAAGCAGCTGATTGGCGCGCTCAGGCACCTCCCGGAGGTCTATCGGGTGCCGGTGCTGCTCCGCGACATCCACGGATTGTCGACCGAAGAGGCGAGCGCCATCCTCCATGTCAAGCCGCAGACGCTCAAGTCGCGCCTGCACCGCGGACGCCTCATTCTGCGGAAGCACCTCGGCGACTTCGCCGGCGGACTCGAACTGCACGGCCGCGAGACCGTGAACTAGCGCAAGCCATTCTCGAAAGCCGTCCTCTCATGGCGGCTGAGCGCAGGTTCGAGAACCTTCCCGATTCCACCCTTCACAATTTCGACCGGCACGGCCGCGATCATGTCGCGGCCGGCGCCGGTGACGTCGATCGCCGCGAAGCAGGTGTAGCGCCGGCGCGATCCGTTTGCGAGCGCCTCGGCGACCCGCGCGGCAGCGCTGGCGAGCGTGTACGGCGCGGGGGGCCATAGCGCCGGGATGCGCGACGTCAGCGCGGACAACTGGTGGGCGGGCAGCACGTTCGCAATCGGCTGGTGAAACGCGGTCGCCGCGTCCCAGCAGATGACGGCATCTTTGGGCGGCACGCCGGCGACGCCGATCGCCAGATCCGACGGACTGATGTCCGCGAGCGCTGCGGCGAGCGCGGTGACGGCCGACTCCAGTGCCAGCGGCGCGGACCCGAGCACGCGGCGCGGCGCAACGCGTACTTCGCCGATCGTGCGCGCGATCAATTCGCGCTGCGTGCCGCCGGCAAACAGCAGCGGTGCGGTCACGTCCATGCGCGCGATCTGACGGACGAGGGCGAGCCCGGCTTCTCCGGCGATCTCGCCGCCTGCGAACAGATCCGCAAAGACGATCGCGTCGGCTCCGGCTGCTGCGGCGTAACTCGGCGCCGCCGTAAGCCGCGTGCTGAACTGCTCGACGGGGGACGATTGCAGGATGTCGAGCGCCTTTCCTTCGGCGATGCGCCCTTCGGGATCGATCAGGCGCACTTCGCCGATGCGGCTGCGTCCGGCCAGCGCGTGCGCGAGCGCTCCGCCGAGCGGACCGGCGCCGATGATCGCAACCGTCGACATGCGTGGTGGTCTATTCTATCTGTTCTATTTCGGGGGGCCTTCGCCCCCCGAAGCCCCCTGCGCGTTCGCTCGCGGGGGCCCCAAGCCCCGCTCCGCCCTTCGACTGAGCTCAGGGCGTCCCGAGCTGCGTCGAGGGACGCTGACGTGGGCCACTCGCTTCGCTCGTGGCTCAACGTGGCCGCCACTTCGCTCGTGGTTTATGCTGAAGCTGGCCATGGTTGCTATCGTCACCGGCGGGTCGAAGGGAATCGGGTTCGCCATCGCGCGTGCGTTGCTCGGGCGCGGAATGCAGGTGACCATCACCGGCCGAAACGAGGCGGATTTGCGGCACGCCGCGGAGAAGCTCGCCGGCGCGGAAAAGCTGCACACGGTGAGTGCGGACGTCCGCGACATCGCAGGCGCGAAGCGGATCGTGGATGAGACCGTCAGCACGTTCGGCGGACTGGACGTGCTGGTGAACAACGCCGGCGTCGGCAAGTTCGCCACCGTTGCCGACATGAGTCCCGAGACGTGGCGGGACGTCATCGACACGAACCTGACGGGCGTCTTCTATTGCACCCACGCGGCGCTGCCGGAGCTTCGCCGGCGCGGCGGAGGCTACATCATCAACATCAGCAGTCTGGCCAGCAAAAATCCGTTTACCGGCGGCGCCGCGTATTGCGCGTCGAAATCCGGGCTGAACGCGTTCAGCGAGGCGCTGATGCAGGAAGTGCGCTACGACAATATCCGCGTGAGCTACGTGCTCCCCGGATCCGTCTCGACGGGCTTTGGCGATCGCGGGTCGTCAGGGGAAGCGGACCCGTCGACGGAGCTCGGGGCAGGCTGGAAGCTCGCACCGGAAGACGTGGCGCGCGTCGTCATGGATCTCATTTCGCACGAGGCGCGCAGCCTCGCGAGCTGCGTCGAACTGCGTCCGTCGCGGCCGCGCAAAGGCTGATCAGGATGCCGCCGCAAACACCAATCGCGCATTACAACCTGCTGGAGCGCCTCGGTGAAGGAGGCATTGGCGAGGTCTATCGCGCGCGCGACACCAAGGTCGGCCGAACTGTTGCCCTGAAGATCGTCTCTCGCGCCCTCGCAGAAGATCCCGCGCGGCTCGAGCGGCTGCTCGAAGACGCCCGAGCGGCTGCGAAGCTCTCTCATCCGAACATCGCGACGCTTTGGGAAGTCGGCGAGGCCGACGGCTATTACTACCTCGCGTACGAGTTCACCGCCGGTCGCACGCTGCGCGAAGAGGCGGGCGGGGCCGCGATGAATCCGCGCCGCGCGCTCGACCTCGCGGTGCAGATCGCCGACGGCGTCGCAGACGCGCACTCGCAAGGCATCATCCACGGCGACCTGCGGCCGGAGACGATCGTGGTCACCGGCAAAGGCAGCGCGAAGATCCTCGATTTCGGCATGGCGCCATGGACCTTTGGCGGAATCGCGCGCCAGCGCGCGGCGCAGGCGCCGGATGCGCTGCCCACCGAAGCAATTCGCATCGTGTCCTACATGTCCCCTGAAGAGGCGATCGGCAGCGCCGTCGACGGGCGCACCGACGTGTTTGCGATCGGGACTCTCGCCTACGAGCTCGTGACGGGGCAGAATCCGTTCGCCGTGCGGACCGCGTCCGACACCGTCGTCAACATCATCAAGGGGGCGGTCATACCACCGTCGGAGGTGAACCCTTCGACACCTGCGGAACTCGATGCGGTGGTGACGAAGGCGCTTTCGCCCGATATCGCTCACCGGCAGCAGAGCGCTGCGGCCCTGTCCGCCGAACTGCGGAGCGTGGCCGCGATCCTCGACGTGCGAAGCGGGGATACGACGGAGCCGTCGGCGGTTCTTCAGATCGACGAGACACCGGATCGGAATGCCGCGGGATTGCTCGTCGGCGCGTTGATCCTTGCCGCCGCCGCGGCGGCCGTCGTCTGGTGGTGGCTCATCAGCCGCAGTTAATTTGGAAATTTCGGAATTTGGAAATTTGGAAATCTGGCCGGACTATCGAAGGATCTCGGCGAGCCGGCTCGTGTCGATATTCCCGCCGGTCAATATCACAGCGACGTTTCCCTTTAACTCAAGCTTCCCACCGAGAATCGCCGCCGGACCCGTAGCGGCCGCTCCCTCGATAACTAGGTGCTCGTTCGTTACGACACCGGCCAGCGCGCTGCGAACGTCGGGCTCGTCAACGACGACGATCTCATCGACGACCTCGCGCACGATGTCGAGAGTGATCGTGTCCGGGTCGAGATTCCCGGTCAATCCATCTGCGAGCGAAGGCCCCACATCGATCGTCACCAGCCTGCCCGCTTCCAGACTCTTCGTGAAGGGACACGATGCAGCGACCTCCACACCGATCACGCGCGTGGATGGAGACAGCGACTTCAGCGCGATCCCGATCCCGCTGATCAGTCCGCCACCTCCCACAGGCACGATCACCGCGTCGAGATAAGGTTCCTTCTCGAACAACTCGAACCCGATCGTGCCGGCGCCCGCGATGACGTCAGGATGTGAGTAGGGAGAGATGAAGGTGCCGTGGCCGGCGGCAGCATAGTCCTTGGCTTCACGCTCCGCGGCGTCGTAATCGCGGCACTCGCGAACGTCCGCGCCTGCGCCGCGAATCGCGTCCACCTTCGCGCGTGGTGCGCCGGCCGCGATGAAGACGACCAGCGGCAGGTTCAGCATCGCCGCCGAGTACGCCAGCGCCCGACCGTGGTTCCCGGCGGACGCCGTCACCAGCCGCGGCGTTTCTTCCGAGTCGTCGCATAACCGCTGCGCGGCGTTGAACGCACCGCGGATCTTGTACGAGCACGTCGGCTGGACGGTCTCGATTTTCATCAGGACAGCCGCGTCCTGACTAGAAAGCCACTCTGACGTGCGCAGCGGCGTCTCGAACACGACGCCGCGAATTCTCGCGCGCGCCTGCTCGATGTCGTCGGGAGTGACGCTCACTCGGTAGTCGCGGACGTCAGGATCTCGGCGAGATTGCCCGCGAACGCCGAGCGCGGCAGCACCTGGTCGGCGCCCGCCTGGCGCGCCGCGTTGATCAGATCGACATGGACATGCGATGCGAAACCAATCGCGCGGATGCCGCCGAGCGCCGGGTCTGCCTTCAGCGCTGCAATCGTCTGGACGGGATCAGCTTTCGAGCTATTGAGATCGATGATGACGAGCGAAGGCTTGAGTTCGCGCGCCTGCGCGAGAATCTCTTCAGGTGTCTGGGCGAACCGCACGTCGGCGTTGACGTGCTTCGCCGTGGCGCGGATTTTCGAGCGGAAGAGAAAGTCGTCTACGGCTGCAAGAATCGCCACCAGACGATCATAGCCGTTCTTCCTGATAGAGCGCGATGCCGTTCTTCAGCGCGGAGACCGCGACCGCGATCAGGACTCCGGCGGCCGCCACGGCCGCGCCGATGTCGAAGAGCAGCCATTGATGTCCGAAGATCGCGACGTAGTCCGACCGCATCAACTGGATCGTACCCGCCGAGAGGATGATGCGCAGCTCGGTCGGCCCGACTTTCATGAATGCCATCTTGAACGTGCCGCGCGCGTGCGTGGCCATCGAGATCTCCGCGACGAGCAGGTAGTACGCCGCAAGGAACGCGAGGCCGATCGGGATCGACAGGTGCCCGCCGAGCATCAGTCCGCCGAACAGGCATGCGAAGCCAATCGCATCGAGCACGTGGTCCACGTAGTAACCGTAGCGCGGCCGCTCCTGCTTCCGTACCCGCGCCAGCGTGCCATCGAGGCTGTCGCCAAACCAGTTGACGACGAGCAGCGGAATCACCATCAACAGCGCTCCGCCGCCCGCCCAGTAGCACGCGCCGATACCGAGCATGGCCGCGGCTCCCGTGAACGTCAGGTGGTCCGAGTTGACCCAGGCCGGCAGGCGCCCCGCCATCCGCACCAGCAAACGTTTTTCAGACGCTGCCAGCACGCTGTTGTGCTCCCTGACCATCCGGAATTCCACGGCATGTGCTCCCATGCCCGTTAAGGCGCAGACCGGCGGCGCACCGGCTCATGCGATAGCCTAAACGGATGATCCTCGAGGTCAGGGCCGTCCCTCCCTTCTACAAGAACGGCTTCGTCGTCGGGTGCGAGGAAACGCGCGAGGGAGTGATCATCGATCCCGGCGATGAAGTCGACCAGCTGCTTGCGGCTGCTGATCACCACAAGTTGACGATTCGAAACATCCTCCTGACACACGCCCATCTCGATCACGTCACTGGAGTAGCGCGTGCAAAGAGAGCGTTGGGCGTACCTGTTTGGCTGCACAAGGACGACAACTTCCTCTACGAGCGCGTCGTCGAACAGGGGCAGATGTTCGGGCTGAACGTAGAGCGCCAGCCACCTGTGGACCACTTTTATGACGGCGCGGGACCGCTGACATTTGGCCGGTACGTTGTTCGCGTGCTGCACACACCCGGACACTGTCCCGGGGGCGTCTGCCTCGCAGTGAGCAGGGAGGCGGAGAACAAGGCCACGCTGTTCGTGGGAGACACGCTGTTCGCCGGTTCGATCGGGCGAACGGATCTGCCTGGAGGTGACGCGCAGACGCTCTTGCGATCGATTCGCGAAGTGCTGTTTCAGTTTCCGGATGACACGGTTGTCTGGTCGGGACACGGCGACCAGACGACGATCGGGAAGGAAAAGCGGACGAACCCCTTCTTAGGCTGAACGCTCGACGACGAGCTCGACACGTCCGACGCCGAGGCGATCGCCGGTCCTCAAGGTCGCGCGATCGGTCCTCTCCCCATTGACGTACGTGCCGTTGGTGCTCTCGAGATCGACCACCTCGAGCTCGGTCGCGCCCGCCGTGAGACGGCAGTGAATGCGCGATACGAGCGCGGCGTCCAGGATGAAATCGGCGCGGGCGGCGCGGCCGATCGTCTTGATGTTTCCCGGCAGGATCCGGAAGGTAAAAGGTGCTTCAGCGCCCTCGGATGTCTTCAGCACCCACATCTACGCGCGCGCTCCTGCGGCAAGAAGCTCCTTGACGCGGGCATGGACGACGTCGCCGTCGCGCGTCAGCAGCGTCTCGCGCGTGATCTCGTCGGTGAGATCGAGTTCGAGAGCCGCTTTCTTCGCACCGTCCTTGCCGAGCAGGTGCGCCAGGAACGTCGTGATGTTTTTCGCATACATCTGACTCGCGTGGTTCGGGACCAGCGCGGGCGGATTCGACGGACCGAGGATGCTAACGCCGTTGTGGACCACGACTTCGTCGGGCCGGGTCAGCTCGCAGTTGCCGCCGCGCTCGGCCGCGAGGTCTACGACGACCGATCCGGGCGTCATACCTTCCACCATTTCCTTCGTGACCAGGATCGGAGCCTTCTTGCCTGGGATCAGCGCGGTGGTGATCACGACGTCGCTGGCGGCGACGACCTTGAGCATCATCTCGCGCTGCCGCCGATAGAACGATTCGTCCTGCGCCTTGGCGTAGCCTCCCTTGTCTTCAGCGTCACCCGTCTCGAGCGGCATCTCCACGAAGCGCGCGCCCAGGCTCTGCACCTGCTCCTTGACGGCCGGGCGGACGTCGTAGGCTTCCACTTTGGCGCCAAGCCGCCGCGATTGCGCGATCGCCTGCAGGCCCGCCACGCCCGCGCCAACGATGAACACGCGCGCGGCGGTCACCGTCCCCGCGGCGGTCATCAGCATCGGGAACATCCTCGGAAGATGGTCCGCCGCCATGATCACCCCTTTGTAGCCGGCGATCGTGGCCATCGAGGACAACGCATCCATGCTCTGCGCGCGCGTGATGCGCGGCATCAGTTCCATCGAGAAAAGGATCGCGCCTGACCGCGCGAACGACAGGATCTGCTCTGGCGCGCCGAGCGGATCGGCGAAGCCGATCGCGACCTGCCCGCGCCGCAGCCGCTCTGCTTCCGCGGGAATCGCTCGCACCTGCAGAATGATGTCGGCCGAGGAGAAAACCACCTCGCGCGCCGCCACTGTCGCACCCGCCTGTTCGTAGGCGGCTGCAGGAAATCCCGCGGCAACGCCGGCATCGCGCTCGACAATGACATCGAGCCCGGATTTTTTCAGCGCCGCGGCTGCGGATGGAATGAGGGCAACCCGGTGCTCGCCGGTCCACGTTTCACGCGGCACTCCGACTTTCATGGTCCGAGTCTACAGCTTCTTGACCCAGTCGGCGATGGTCGCAGCGATCCGCGCGCTGACACTTTTCTCATTCGGCGCCGCGAGCGTCTGCGTGATGCCGGGAAGTCGCACGATTTCGACTGGCGGAGCCTTCTTCCGCGCCTTCGCCAGCGCAGCGAGGCGGTCCGCTTCCACCGGCGGAATGTTCGGATCGAGCTCGCCGTGCAGGATCAGCATCGGCTGTTTGATCTTCGGGACTACCTGCGCCGGATCGAACTGCAGCACGCTGCGGAACCACGGCGTGTCCGCCTGCCGCCGCATCGCGTCAGGAACGCCTTCCCAGCTTCCACCGCCGGTTACCGCTGCCTGGATCTTCCGCTGCAGATCGATGCGCGCCTTCCGTTCCTCCGGTGGCAGGCTCAATGCCTCGAGCACGCGTTCCTGCTGCTCCAGGATCAAATCGGCTCCCTTCGTACCTGCCGCACCAAGGGTGATGACGCCGTCGATGTCGTTTCCACGCGACGCTGCGATCAGCGCCGCCGCCGCTCCATCCCCGTAACCGGCGACAACGATCCGCCGCTTGTCCACGTCATCGCGGTGCCCCAGCGCCCGCACGATTGCCAGCACGTCGTCGGCATACTCGGAGACCGTGGCCGTTTCAGTGCGGCCACCGCTCTGGCCGGCGCCGCGGCGATCGTATCGCACGGCGATCTGCCCGCTGTCCGCGAGCGCGCGCGCGAGCTGAGCGAACACCGGGATGCCGCCGACGACCATGTCGCGGTCCGCTGGCGACGCCCCGCCGACAAGGATCAGGACTGGACGCCGCAGCCGCCCCGCGACGACGGGCGGTGTGGTCACCGTTGCCGCGATGTTGAAGCCGTTCGCTGGAATCGTCATGTCCGCGTCTGTCGGATTGCGAACAATCTCGGGGCGCATCGCCACGCTCGATGCGTCTTCCCTGACGACGAGCAGGCCCACGTCGGGTAGCTCGAAGCGGACGAGGCGCAGGCGATTGTCGACGGTGACGATGGCGTTCAGCGGACGATCGGGGTTCTGGAAGGTCACGTCGAAGCGACGCGTCGGAATTGCCTCGCCCGGCCCGGTGAGCGACTGCTCGGTGACCGCGCGGACCTTCAGCTTCACTTCTGCCTGTGGCACGACGTAGACGGGCAATTCGGCGTCTGCCGCGAGGTTCCACAGGCGCGCCGCGAGCGCTTCGTACGCGCCGAAGACCTTGTTCGGCAGCACGACCGTCTTGGCGCTGATCTGATCTTCTTTCGCGACGGTCCGGCTGTTCTGCGTGACTTCGTTGATCGCCGTCGTCAGCCCGAACGAGGTCTTGATCATCGCGATCGCGTTGCGAAACCGCGCGTCGAGCGTCATCTCGAGCGGCTGCCAGTCGGGCGCGTACTTCATTTCGAAGCGCGCGATCGTGAAATCCAGCGGCGCCTGGGTCGCGCCGGTGGTCGTCACGATCCAGCCGGACGGCGCGCGGTCGACGTTGACCTGTTCGCGGCCAATCTGCGTGCCGCGCAGAAAGATACCGAACGCAGCGTCACCCGTCGCCGGCACTGCGGCCGGCTGCTGCGCGGACGAGGTACCGGCGGCGAGCAGCAGGACAGCCGCCGCCGCGGCGGTACAATGGAATCGCATTGAAACAGGATAGCAGCAGCGGATACACGGCGTTGCGGGAGCGCGCGGCGATCGCCGATCGCGCCGGCTATGGACGCATCCTTCTCACCGGCGCGGACCGCCGGTCTTACCTGCAGGGTCTGCTCACGAACGACATCGAAGCGTTGACTCCAGGAACAGGCTGTTACGCGACGATGCTCACCGCGCAGGGACGGATGATGACCGACATGCGCGTGCTCGAGCTGGGCGACGCCATTCAGCTCAGCGTGCCGCGGCCCGTCACCACGGTGATCCGGGATCACCTGGATCGATTCATTTTCAGTGAAGACGTGCAGGTCGAGGACGTAACCGCGGCGGCCGCCGAGATCGGCATCTACGGCCCCCGCGCGATCGACGTGCTGGTCGCGGCGGGCACCGAAGGGGGCGCACCTGCGGCGCTGTTCCAGAGCACGCGCATCCGTCTGGCCGGCGCCGAGGTGGTCCTTGTCCGGAGCGATGAAGCCGGCGTCGCGGGCTATGCCCTGCTTGTGGACGTGCCACACGCGGAACCGGTGACGGCGGCCCTGACCGCGGCGGGCGCGGTCCGCGTGAGTGAGGCGGAGGCCGAGGCCGTGCGCATCGAGAGCGGACGTCCGCGCTTCGGCCAGGACATGGACGCCGATACGATTCCGCTCGAGGCCGGCCTCGAGGAGCGCGCCATCTCGCGTACGAAGGGCTGCTACGTCGGCCAGGAAGTGATCGTGCGCGTCCAGGATCGCGGGCACGGCCGCGTGGCAAAGCGGCTGGTGGGGCTCATCTTTGACGCGAGCGCGCCGGTGCCGGCGGCCGGCGCCCGCATTGTCTCGGGCGAACGCGAGATCGGCCGCATCACGAGCGCGACCTGGTCACCGGCGCTGGCCCGTCCGGCCGCGCTGGGCTACGTTCACCGCGACTTCGTCGAGCCCGGCACTCACGTTGCCGCCGACGGCGCGCCGGCGGCGGTCACCGCATTGCCGCTTGTCGCTTCATAGCGCCCAGCGCTACAGGGCTGCCAGAACTCTGATCAGCTCGTCGTCGGCCGGCGGAAACTTCAGCGACTGCAATTCCTCCCGGGCCACCCAGCGCATCTCCTGGCCAAGCAGGGGCACCGGCGCGTTGAGAAACGTGCACGAGAGAAAATGCAGCTCCACGCTGAGATCCGGGTAATGGTGGGTGATGGTGAAG
>DASPXV010000050.1:0-2009 GCA_035637115.1 Vicinamibacterales bacterium | reverse complement strand
CGTCGAGGTGAAGAAATCGACCGTCGGCGCGCGCACGAAGATCCCGCACCTTTCCTACATAGGAGACGCCGAGATCGGCGAGAATACGAACATCGCCGCCGGAAACATCACCGCGAACTTCAAACACGAACCGGGGCAGCCGAAGGCGACGACACGCATCGGGAGCAACGTCAGGACCGGCGTCGACAATACGTTCGATGCACCGGTCGAGGTTGGCGACGACGCTTGGCTCGCGCCTGGGGCGGTCATCACGGACGATGTTCCGCCGGGTTCGCTGGCGGGCTTCGCGCCGCGCCAGGTCACGAAGAAGGGCTGGGTCTACGAGAAGCATGGAAACCGGGACGACTGAGCTAGCGCTGCCGGGCCTCGAGGGCCAAGCCGCTGCAGCGCAGCCCAGGCCGGGTCACTGGATCGAGCGCGGGCCGTGGAAGCGCCTGATGGTGTTCTCGGGCCGCTCGCACCCCGGGCTGGCGCACACGATCTCCGAGCACCTCGGCGTCGAGTGCGGCGAGGTCATGCTCAAGACCTTCGCGAACGACGAGACGTACTGCCGCTACGGGGAGTCGATCCGCGGCGCCGACGTCTTCATCGTCCAGACCGGCTGTCCGCCCGTGGACAAGAACCTGATGGAGCTGCTGCTGATGATCCAGGCGGCGAAGCTCGCGTCGGCCAAACGGATCACCGCGGTCATCCCGTGGTTCCCGTACTCGCGGCAGGACCGCAAGGCGAAGCCGCGTGAGCCGATCTCTGCTCGCCTTGTCGCCGACATGCTGCAGCTGGCGGGTGCCGACCGCGTATTGACGATGGACTTGCATGCCGGCCAGATCCAGGGCTTCTTCACGATTCCGGTCGACCACATGACCGCGTTGCAGCTCTTCGCGACGCACTTCCGCGATCTCGGCCTCACGGGGGAAGGTGTCGTCGCCGTGGCACCGGACGCCGGGCGCGCGAAGCAGACGGTCCGCTTCGCCGAGATGATCGAGGCGAGCTTCGCGATCATCCACAAGACGCGGCCCGCTCAGGAGCAGGTCGAAATCACGGAGGTGACGGGCCGCGTGCGCGGCAAGAAGGCGATCATCGGGGACGACTCGTCGATGACGGGCGGCACACTGATCGCCGGCGCGAAGGCATTGCGTGATCACGGAGCGGAAGAGGTCAACGTCTTCGTGACGCATGCGCTCTTCTCGGAGGGTGCGCTCGACGCGATCGACGATCCCAATTCGGGCATCTCCCGACTCGTCGTCACGGACACAGTGCCCCTGAGCGAGCTCCGGCGGCCGAAGAACATGACCGTGCTGAGCGTCTCCGCACTGCTCGCCGAGGCAATCATGAACGTCTTCGCCGACGAATCCGTCAGCGGCATCTTCGGCGGCGAGAACCAACTTTTTTAGGCCGAAATGCTGCGCATTTCGGCCTAGGTAGACCGTCAGGCGCGCCTTCGGCGCGCCTGACCTTTTTGTTGTGGTTGGAGGCTCGTTGCTCCGGTTGCTGTTTGTGAGCATCGCGGCGGAGCCGCGATGCCGGCGGGACGTTAATCGTCCAGAGTTTCCGCGCGGCTCGCCTGGAAAGAAAAATCGACGTGTTCTTCGGCCGTCGCGTTTTGCTGCTCTTGTACCTCGGCGTCGGCATCGCGATCGCTTGGATACACCATTACTTCGAGCGCCTGAGCTCGTGGCGGCAGATCCTCTCCGCCCTGCTGGCGATCGCGCTCTGGCCTCTCGTCCTGCTCGGGATCAGCCTCCACATCCACAAGTAGCTAGACTGCTCGGCCGAAATGGCCGGTGAGCGGATCAGGCTGCAGGTGTCGCCGCGTGAGCACACGGGCTCGCGCGAGGCCCGCAGGCTGCGCGGCCGCGGCCTGATCCCCGGGGTCATCTACGGGCACGGCAATTCGCCGCATGCGATCTGCATTCCCGAGCGCGAGCTCCGGCGCGTGCTGACCGGCGGCAGCGGCATGCACGCGATCCTCGACGTCGTCCTCGAGGGCCAAGATGGGGCGCGCCCGTCGA
>DASPXV010000049.1:0-28996 GCA_035637115.1 Vicinamibacterales bacterium | reverse complement strand
ATGTCGAACGGCTGCGCGCGGCTCGCGTACCGATTTACGGCGTGCTGTCGCAGTACACGCCGCATGCGTGCGGATCGCACAAATGGGGTGGCTGGGCGCCGAAATATCTGCGTATCGATCGGCTGTCCGATGTGAAGTTATTGCGCAGAGCGCTTGTCGACGGCTCGGCCGTGCCGGGGTTTCTGGAAGCCGGCTCGCTCGACGGCACGCTCGTCCTTGATGGCGCGTGGACCGACAACGTACCGGCCGCGCCGCTGCTCCTCGGCGATCACGATCTCGACGTGATCGTCGTCGTGTACCTGAAACGTGTGGTGAGGCACACGAACAGGCCGAACTCCCTCTGCGGCGTCGCGGAGCTGCTCGTTCGCGATAGATTCTCAGCGCTGCGGCCGCGGACGGATCTCGGCACGTGGGCGCGCGCGCGATGGTCGGCGTATCGTTCCTCCGGACGCGTCTCGCCCGATGTCCCCGCGACCGCCGCGGCGGACGCGCGTCCGCAGCCCCGGATCCTCGGTGTCGCGCCGTCGCGGCGCGTTGGAAATTTCTTTACCGGGACGCTGTGGTTCTCCCGGGCGAAGAGCGCGGCGCTCATCGATCTCGGCGAGCGTGACATGCACGCGGTACTCGACGGCCTCGCGGGCCTGCCTGTCATCGAGCCTGCGCGTAAACGCCCCGATACTCCGGCGGCAGCGCTTCGGCCAGTCCCCGCATCACCGACTCCGCGTAATCGTCGAGCGCTCTGGCCGTCACCGTACCAGCCGGAGGCGGAATAACGGCGCCGCACCTGACGCGTATTGGAACGCGTCGAGCCGTCAGCCAGTAGCGCCACAACCGCTCCTGCCCCGACATCGCGAGCGGCACGACTGGCGCACCGCTTTCTGCGGCCAGCCGTGCGATTCCGGACTGACCGCGGATAAGCCCTCCCGTTCGGCTCAACCGTCCTTCGGGCGCGACGCCGATCGCTGCACCCGCACGCAGCGCCTCGATCGCCCGGCGGATGGCATCCCGATCCCCCTGTCCTCGCGCAACGAAGATCGCATCACCCATGCGCAGCAGCCATCCGACGATCGGCCGGCGCCGGAATTCGCTCGCGACCAGGAACACCGTTCGTCGCGGCAGCACTGTGAAAATCCACAGCGCGTCGAGGATGTGCAGGTGATTGATCGCGACGATCACGCTTCCGCGGTCCGGTATTCGTTCGAGCCCTTGCACATCCTGCCGCGTGAGCACGCGCCCAATACCGCGGGCGATCGCCAGCAGCAGCCGCTGCGATCGCGTCCACGCCGCATAGTCGAGTGACGAGTAATTCGTACCAGAAGCGGGTGCGGGCGCCGTCTCACGCGGTGCGCACGTGACGGGCGCGTCCGCAACCATCCGGCTGATCGCCGCGATTGTCAGCGCATCGCGGAACAGCGTCTCCGGAAGCGGACGTCCGAGGTGGTCCTCGAGATCTGCCGTAAGGGTGGCGGCGGCCAGCGAGTCCAGGCCGATGGTTGCGATGGGACGCTCCGGATCGATCGCGTCCGGCGCGAGATGCAGCTCGCGAGCGACCTGCGCGACGATCCACGCGGCGATTTCAGATGCGTCGCTCACACGAGGGCCGGGGCCGACGCGAGGCTCTCCCGCGCACACGTGTAACCCGTGTCGGCAAGCGCATCGAGCGCGTTCCATTCGAACATGCCGAACCGCTCGACGGGAGGATGCAGGTACAGATCGACATCGCCGGCGATCGCCGCCTGATGTCGCGTGCTGGAGAGCATCACGGACCGCATGAGGATTGCGCCGATGCTCGGCAGGTTCGTCGCCTTGCGGCCCCAGAGCAGCCGCCAGCCCGATGCTGCGGCGGGATAAGGAGAGCTGATCACGAGATCCTTCTCCGGGGACACGTCCACCGCCACGACTTTGCCACACAACTCTCGCATGATGTCGGCGGGAACGTTGTTCATCAGCCCGCCGTCGACGAGCATGCTCCCCGCGTCGTGGACGGGAATGGCGATGCCGGGAAGCGACATGCTCGCGCGCGCCGCGCGGCCGAGCGGTCCACGGCGATGGACGCGCATCTCCGCGCGCGTGAGGTCCGCGGACACGCAGAAGAACGTCGTCCACAGATCTTCGATCTGCACGTCGCCGAACATGCGCTCGATCATGCGATCGAGACGGCGGCCCGCCAGCAGCGCGACGACGGGCAGCGTCTTGTCCTTGAGCGGATTCTGATCGATCCAGTGCTGGCGATTCAGCGCGCGCATGCCCGCGACGCCGATGCCTGTCGCGTACTGCGCGGCAAGGACGGCGCCCATACTGGTCCCGCCAATCGCGTCAATGGGAATCCCCGCGTCGAGCAACGCCTGGATCACGCCGATGTGCGCGAACCCCCGCGCGCCGCCGCCGCCGAGCGCGAGGCCTACGCCGCGGCCCGTCAACATGCGCGCGAGCCTCGCGATGTCCGGCCGCTGCCCCGCGCGGACGTGGTAATGCATCCGCGCGCCGGTTACATCCAGCCATGCCGCCGTATGCCCCGGCGGGTTGAACGGTGCGGGATGCAGCAAGACGAGCTCGCGCGCTGCGGGCGCCTGCGCGGATCGCTGCACCATCGCCGCGGCGTCGCGGCCCGGCGCTGTATGACCCGGTGCCAGGAACAGCAGGCAATCAGCCTGGCGCGCGGCGCGGTCCGTCCATTCGGGCACCGAAGGATCGCCGAGATATACGACGTGGTGGAACTCACGCTCGAGCGCGTCGAGCCAGCCCGTGAGGCGGGCGGCGCGATCCGCATCCGCCGACGCCCCCATCATTTGCTCCTCGGCACGCGCGCGCGTCACGAGCGTTGCGGATCCTGCGGTCGAGAGTTCAGCGACGAGCGCCGTCGCGAGCGCGGGCGCATCGACGGATGCACCGAGCGGCACGACCGCGAATGTGACCTGCGACCCCTTCGTACGCGGCGCCCGCGTCGTGCGTTGCAGGCGCTGGACGAGGCGGCGCGTGACGAGCAGCATGGCGCGCGGGCAGCGCTGCACGATGCGCTCGAACGCCGCCTGCGAAAGTCTGACGAGGCGGCTGTCCCGCACGGCGACGACGGTCGCCGAGCGCGGCCCGCCCGTGAGCAGCGCCATCTCTCCCACAGCTTCGCCGCGGCCGATTTCGGCGACCAGCGAATCCTGCCCCGACTCTCCTTTGACCAGGACGCGCAATCTGCCGCTGACGAGGACGTAGAGGGCGTCGGCTGCGTCCCCCTCGCGGAACAACGTGTCGCCGCTGCGAAGCTCTGTCCATTGCGTCTCGGCTTCGACGGCTGCGCGCGCCTCCGCGTCGAGTCCGGCGAACATGTCGTCGGCGCCGGCGATGGACTCAATGGCAGCGAGGGTCCCCTGGTTCGTGTGTTGTGCGTCAATCGTCATCACGCGCTCCGTTGCGGCCAGCGATCCAGGGCGTCCTCGAGATACGCGCTGCGGCAGGCGCGCCGCTGGATCTTGCCGCTGGATGTTTTTGGGACGGCGCCCGCCCGCAGCAGCACCACGTCCTCTGCGGCGAGCTCGTAATCGCGAACGATCGCGGCACGAATCAAATCGATCTGGGCGGAAGCGAGATCGGGCTTTACGGTTCGCTCGACTTCATACGCCACGACGAGCCGTTCCTCGCCATCGCGATCGATCGAGAAGGCCGCGCCTGAACCGGGACGCACGGCCGCGCCGCTCAGTTCCACGGTGGCCTCGATGTCCTGCGGGTAATAGTTCTGACCGCGAATGATGATGAGATCCTTCGCACGGCCGGTCACGTACAACTGGCCGTTCTTCACGAGACCCAGGTCCCCTGTTCGAAGGAATGGCCCCTGGCCGTCCGCGGTGCGCGCCGCGAAGATCTGATGGGATTCCTCGCGTCGCTGCCAATAGCCGGCGGCGACGCTCGGCCCGCCGACCCAGATTTCGCCGCTCTGGCCGCCGGGAACAATGGCTCGCGTCACGGGATCCACGATTAGCACGCCCGTCTCCAGGATCGGCTCGCCGCACGCCACCAGCGTTCGTCCGTCGATGGTCGACACGGTCGGCCCTTCGCCAACGCGCGCGGCCGTGACTTTCAGCGTCGCTTCCGCGAGCCCGTAGCCCGGCGCGAACGTGCTGCGCTGGAATCCCGACCCGCCAAACGCGTCGCAGAACCGTTCCATCGACTCCGGCCGCACCGGTTCGGCGCCGTTGACCGCGACCTTCCAACGAGACAGATCGAGCTGCGCGCGATCTTCCGGCCGCACGCGTCGCGCGCAGTGGTCGTACGCGAAGTTCGGCGCCGCGGAATGCGTGCCGCCGAAGCGCGTGATTGCCTGCAACCAGCGCACCGGTCGCTGAAGGAACACGACGGGCGGCATCAGGATGCACGGGATGCGCGAGTAGACAGGCGTCAGCAACCCGTAAACGAGACCCATGTCGTGGAACGCCGGCAGCCAGCTCACGATCACGCTCGCCTCGTCGTGCCCCCAGCCGGTATCGAGGTCCGCCATGTTGCTGAGGATGTTGCCATGGGTGACGATGACGCCCTTTGGTGTCGCGGTCGATCCCGACGTGTACTGGAGGTGCGCGACCGTTGCGCGAGCGACCGCCGGCTCCCGCCACTGGTCGACTTCATCGAACGGGATTGCATCGAGCGACATGCATCGAAGCGGTGATACACCATCGCCCATGGCGATCATGCCACCGAGTTTCTCCACGATGTCGGTCGTGCTCAGCGCGACGGCGGGCGTCGCGTCGGCGGCGATGGCCCGAACGCGCTCGTCGACCTGCTGGGCGCGTGGCGGATACGCAGGCACCGCGATCATGCCGGCATAGAGACTTCCAAAGAACCCGACGAGGAATTCCAGTCCCGGCGGATAGGCCAGCAGCACGCGATCGCCTGGCGCGGCGTGGTGAAGCAGCGCCACCGCGGCCGCACGCGCACGGCGATCGAGCAATCCGTACGTCAGCTCGGACGTAATCTCGACGCCATCGCGCAGAAATCGGTGCGACACGACGTCCGGATCCTTCGCCGCGCGCGCCCTCAGCAGAGCGACGAGCGACGTCACGTCGGGGGGACCTTGTGTTGTCGTTGGCAAAGGCTGCGATTGTAGCAGAGCCGGTCCGGTCGCCGTCTGGGTGTACCCTGTCGAGCGATGCGCTACTTGATCGGTACGTCGGGCTACAACTATCCCGAGTGGCGGGGCTCGTTCTATCCCGAGAAGTTCCCGGCCGCGAAGATGCTCGCGTATTACGCGGAGCGCTTCAACAGCGTAGAGGTCAATTACACGTTCTATCGGATCCCAACCGAGAAGCTGCTCCAGGGCTGGGCGCAGGGTTCACCAGAACACTTCACGTTCACACTGAAGGCGCCCCGGCGAATCACGCACGATTCGAAACTGAAGAACGTCGCGGACCTGACGCAGGCCTTCTGCAGAACTGCCGGCACGCTCGGATCCAAGCTCGGCGTCCTCCTGTTTCAGCTCCCGCCGAATTTCAAGCGTGACGACGCGGTGTTTGCGTCTTTTCTCGAGACGGTCCCCGACGGCACGCGGGCGGCGTTCGAGTTCCGGCACGAGTCGTGGCATGACGATGGCGTCTTCGACGCCCTGCGCCGCCGCAACCTCGCGTTGTGCATCGCCGACAGCGAGAAGATGAGCACACCTGTCGTCCCGACTGCAGACTACTCGTATTTCCGTCTCCGTGACGAGGGCTATCAGTCTGCCGACATCGAGCGGTGGGCCTCGGTGGTCCGTGCGCAACCCGCTCCGCAGGGAGCGCACGTCTACTTCAAACACGAGGAAGAAGGGAAAGGGCCGGAATTCGCGCTGGCATTGATGAAGCTGCTCGGTATGGAAAAACCGTATCCTGAGGAACTTTCATGATCTCTGATTTCAAGTTTGCGGTGCGAATGCTCGCGCACAGCCGGGCGTTCACGGTGACGGCGATCGTCGTGTTGACCCTCGGAATAGGCGCGACCACGACGATGTTCTCGGCCACAAATGCCGTCCTCCTGAAGCCGCTGCCCTATCCGGATCCTGACCGCATGGTGGTGGTGCGTGAGACGCGCGCGCAGGCGGGATTCGAGACGACCATCATGTCCGCGCGGGAATACGTCGACTGGGCGCGCGACAGCGCCGTGCTGCGCGATGCGACCATCGTCGACTCCCCCGGGCTCGGACTCGCGTTCGATGGCGGCGCCGTGCGGCTCGGCGCGATGCGCGTTTCCGCCGAGTTCTTCTCTCTCTTTGGTGTGCATCCAGTCGCCGGTCGCGCGTTCGGCCGGGAAGTGGAGCAACCCGGCAATGGTGACGTCGTCCTGATTGCGCATCGCGTGTGGCAGGAGCGCTTCGGCGGCGCCGCGGACGTCGTCGGCCGTATCGTCCGGCTCGAAGGACGGCCGACCACGATCATCGGCATCCTGCCTGCGCACTTTTCGTTCACGGGGCCGGTGGACCTCGTCGTGCCGATGCAGCTGACACCGGAGCTGCTGAAAGACCAGGGGCATTCCTTTGACGTGTACGCGCGTCTCGCGCCTGGCGTGTCCGCGCAGCAGGCCACGGCCGAGCTCGCCCGCGCCGCGCGCGCGGCGCAGGGCACGATTGTTCACCTCACCGGCGCGACCGTGAAACCGCTGCGCAATGAAATCATCGGAGATGCTGAAACGCCGATGCTCGTGATGTTTGGCGCGGTCGGGTTCGTCCTGCTGATCGCGTGCGCGAACATTGCGAACCTGCTGCTGGCGCGCGGCGCGAGCCGGCAGCGTGAGATCGCGATTCGGTCGGCGCTGGGAGCCGTCCGGATGCGCGTGATCCGCCAGCTGCTGACCGAAAGTCTCATTCTGTCGACGCTGGGCGGGATGATGGGCACGATCCTCGCGACGTGGCTGACGGAGTTGCTGGCACGGAGCGCCTCCGCATCGATTCCCCGCGCAGATGAGATCCACGTCGATGCGCGATCGCTCGCCTTCGCGCTTGTCGTGTCCGCGGCGGCCGGCCTGATTTTTGGCATCGTGCCCGCCTGGCATGCGGCGCGCGCCGACGTGAATGCGGCATTGAAACAGGAAGGGCGCGGTTCATCCGGCGCGCGGCAGCGGGCGCTCGGCGCGTTCGTGGTCGCGGAAATCGCGCTCGCGATGGTGCTCCTTATTGGCGCGAGCCTGCTGCTCGCGACCTTCGGACATCTGAAGCGCGTGGACCCCGGCTTCGATGCGTCGCGCGCGCTCGTCGTTCCCGCGTTCCTGCCCGCGTGGAAATACCCGACAGCCGACGCACAACGCGCGTTCTTCAGGCGCGCGACAGCCGAACTCGCCGGTGTCCCGGGCGTCGCTGCGGTCGGCGCAACCGACGCGTTGCCGCTATCCGGCGACAACTCGTCGGGCTCGCTGACGATCGAAGGGCAGGCAGCCCCGACGCCGGCCACGCGTCCGAACGCGGACCGCCGCGCGATCACGCCGGGATACTTCGACGCGTTGAGTATCCATGTGCGCTCGGGGCGCAAGTTCACCGACATGGATGACGCGCGCGCGCCACTTGTCGTGATCGTCAGCCGCGGATTCGCGGAACGTTACTGGCCCGGCGCGGATCCGATCGGCAAGCGGCTCAAGCTGGGACGGTTCGAATCCGACGCACCCTGGCGCACTGTCGTCGGAGTGGTCGACAACGTCCAGCACGTCTCGCTGTCGGACCGGCCGCGACCGGTTGTCTACTATCCGCACGCGCAAGGCCCCACTGGTTCGATGCAGATCGTGGCGCGAGCGGCGTCTGATCCGGCCGCGATCGCGAGCGGCATCCGCGCGGCGATGCAGCGCATCGACGGCGACCTTCCCGTCACGGAGCTTCGGCCGATGGCGACGTATCTGAGCGCCGCGCTGGCTGACACGGAGGTCGCGCTGTCGTTGCTTGGCTCGTTCGCGGTGATGGCGCTCGTCCTCGCCGCGGCCGGCATCTACGGTGTGATGGCCTACGCCGTCGCGCAGCGGCGGCTCGAGTTCGGCATCCGCCTCGCGCTTGGCGCGACGCCGCGTGATCTCGTGCGGCTCGTCGGCGCGCACGGCTTGCGCCTGACCGCGATTGGTATCGCGGCCGGTCTCGCCGGCGCCCGCGCGACGACGTCGGTTCTCGAGGGGCTCGTCGCCGGCATCGGCGTCACCGACACGCGAGTGTTTGGCGCAACGGCGCTGCTGCTCGCGTCGATAGCGATGATCGCGTGCATCGCGCCCGCGATGCGCGCGACACGTGTCAACCCGAACGACGCGCTGCATTCGCACTAAGCAACAAGCACGAACCACTGATTACTGATTACTGATTACTGGCTACTGGTTACTGGCTACTGGCTACTGATTACTGATTACTGGCTACTGGCTACTGGTTACCGACATGCGATACGCCATCCGCACGCTCCTGAAGACGCCCGGCTTTTCGCTTGTGGCCATCGCCACCATTGCGCTCGGGATCGCGGCGAATACCGCGATCTTCAGCGTCGTGAACGGCGTGCTGCTGCGGCCGCTGCCGTTTCCCGACGAAGCGCGCATCGTCAAGGTCTCGACCACATCGGGCGAGGGGCGCGAAGGCAACCACTCGGCCGGTGACTTTCTCGACCTCCAGCGCGCCAACCGGAGTCTTGCCGCTCTCGCAGGATTTCGCGCGGAAATGTCGGCCATTGCCGTGAACGCCGGCGAGCCCGCGCAGGTCCAGACGGTCTGGGTGACTGCCGAGTTCTTCGACGTGCTCGGCGCGCCCGCGGCGCTCGGCCGCACGTTCACGAAAGTCCAGGACGGCAACTCTGCGGACAAGGCGGCGATCCTGAGCCACGCCGCGTGGCGGCAGCTGTTCGGAAGCGACACGACCGTGATCGGGCGGACCCTGCGGGTCAACGGCCAGTCCTATACCCTCACTGGCGTCATGCCGCCGCGCGTCGAATGGCCGCAGGGCGCGCGGATGTGGCTGCTGTCGTCGATGCCGGTTCCTCCGTCACCCATCAACGTGAAGGATCCGCTGACGAATCGGGAGGTGAGCTACTTCGAGGCGATCGGGCGGCTGAAGCCCGGCGTGAGCCTCGCGGCCGCGCGCGACGACCTCCACGCCATCTCGCAACACACGCAGCAGGAACACGCGCAGACGAGCGGCGGGCGCAGCGTGCGGCTCGTGCCCGTCCGCGACGATCTCACCGGGAACGTGCGCGACGCGCTGCTGCTCATCCAGGCTGCCGTCGGACTGGTCCTGCTGATTGCGTGCGCGAACGTCTCGAGCCTGCTCATTGCGCGTGCGACCGGCCGCCGCCGGGAGTTGGCGATTCGCGCCGCGCTGGGTGCACGTCCGGGACACCTCGTTCGCCAGTTGCTCGCTGAAAGCCTCGTCCTCGGCATCGCGGGTGGGCTGGCGGGATTGATCGCGAGCTCGTGGCTCGTCGGCGTGCTGTTGAAGCTGTTGCCGGAGCGGCTTCCACAAATGGATGCCATCGGCGTGGATCTGACGGTCGCGGCTGTTGCGCTCGTCGTCTCGCTCGCAGCCGGCGTGCTCTTCGGTGTGCTGCCCGCATTACAGGCGTCACGGGCGCGGGCCTCGGGTGTCATCAAGGAGTCGGGCGAGCGAGGAAGCACGCGCGCGCGCGGGCGCGCCGCGCTCGTCGTCGCAGAGATCGCACTGACGCTCGTGCTGCTGGCCGGCGCGGGACTGCTGGCGAACAGTTTCCTGCGGCTCCAGCGCGTCGACCCCGGCTTCAAGCCGGAACACGCCACGATCGCCGAGCTGACGATTCCGCTGCAGCGTTATCCCAAAGGCGCTGACCAGACGCGCCTGTACCGACGGCTGCTCGAGGGCCTCAGCGAGCGGCCGGAGCTCCAGGCATTCGGAGTCGGATTCCCGGGTCCGTTCCATGCATCGAACGCGAGCGCATCCTTCTATATCGAGGGGCGCTCGTCCTCAGGACGCGCCGATCGGCCGTTCGCCCACCTCGCGACGGTGTCGGGTGGCTACTTTCCGGCGATGGGCATTCCGCTGCTGTCTGGGCGAACGTTCGAGGACCGTGACGTGGAGAAGGCGCCGCCGGTCGCCATCGTGAACGCACTGCTCGCCAGGAAGTACTGGCCGGGCGAGAATCCCATCGGCAAGCACCTGCGCTTCGAGAACAAGTCCGACGACCCATGGTTCACGGTCATCGGCGTCGTCGGCGACGCGCGGCAGCTCGGACTGAGGGAAGAAATGCCTGCGCTCCTGTACCTGCCGTACGAGCAGTTCGCGTTGCCGTTTACCAGTGTGGTCGTCCGCAGTTCGCTGCCCAGCGCGGCGGTGGGGTCATTGCTCAAGGCGCAGCTGTCCGCCATCGATCCGGATCTCCCGTTCGGCGACATCTCGAGCCTCGAGTCCGTCGTCAGCGAGTCCGTCCAAGAGCCCCGGTTCCGTGCCATGCTGATCGGCGTCTTCGCGCTGCTCGCGCTGATCCTCGCCGCGGTCGGCGTATATGGATTGATCAGTTACACCGTGACACAGCGAACGAGGGAGATCGGCATTCGCGTCGCGCTTGGCGCGGCGCCACGGCAGGTGCTGCTGCCGGTCGTCCGCGAAGGCATGATGCTCGCGCTGGCAGGGATCGCCATCGGATTGGCCGGCGCATTCGCCGCAGCGCGCGCATTGACCGCGTTCCTGTTTGGCGTGGGCGTCAGCGATCCGCTGACGTTCTCGGGCGTGGCGCTGCTGTTGCTCGCCGTCGCCCTCCTGGCGAGTTACATCCCGTCCAGGAGGGCGTTGAAAGTCGATCCAATCGTGGCGCTGCGCGCCGAGTGATTAGTGTTCCGTCCCAGTGGATCGCGGCATAAATCCCGGGCGCCGCGCCCGGATCGCAAGGCGCGACGAGCGAGGATACCGAGACTATCTGAGCGAGGAGCAACGCCGCGAGGCGGGATGCCCCGCCCGGGAATTATGTCGCGAACCACTGGGACGGGACGCTAAAACCTGATGCCGAAGGCCATCAGGAACGTGCGCCCGCCGTCGGCACCGGGCCGCGGGCGCGGGTAATCGGTCGTCTTCGTCGGCTTTCCGAAGTTCGCGCCCTTGACGTAATTCAGCGGCAGACCGTTCGCATCTTTCGGCCCAGCGAGATCGGCCGTGATGGACGTGTCCCAGCTGATGGCCTTCTGGTTGTTCAGCGCGTTCAGCACTTCCAGCTTGCACCACGGCGACACCGCGCGCCAGACAGGGACACTCCACGTCGACGCGAAGTCCACGAGCCCGTAACCCGCGAACGTACCAGCCCCACGGTCGCCGAAGTAAAGCGTCTGCGACGCTGGACGCCGCGCGTAGCCGGGATCCACCGCGATCTGCTGCGCGGACATCGCGACGCTCGCGGTGTAGCTGAACGTGCGCGCCGAGTTGTAGCGGTACATCGGCGCGAGATCCAGTCGCCCTGCGCGGCCGAGCCCGAGCGAGTAGGACGCCCACAGGCGCACCTTGCTCCGCTGGAAGTCATCGAGGCGCCCGATCGGATAGTCGCGCGTCACGTAGATTTCCGGATAGTCCCCGATGATCGACGGAACGGCCGGATTGTTGGCGGATTCCCCTTCGAAGCTTCCGTTGTTGCGGAGCTGCACGGTCCACTGGCCGGAGACGTTCAGTCTCGTCAGCGCCCGCCATCCCGACTGCACATCGAACGCATCGTATTCACGCTTCGGCAACGCGCTGTTGCGATACACGGCGTTGTCGAACGTGCCGAAGTTGACGCCGTTGCGCGTGACGACGGTCTTGCCGTCGGCGACCGTGATGTAGTCCTCGACGAAGTTCGTGGCGCGGCGGTGCACGTAGCGTCCGCGCGCCCACAAGCCGGCGCCGAATTCGCGGCCGAGCGAGAGCGTCGTCTCGCGCGTGGTCGGTGATGTGAGGTCCGGGGCGAAGAACACATTCGCCGTCGGAAACGTTCCGGAGATCGTCGTATAGTTCGCCGGATCGAACGCCGGCGCGAACAGCAGCCCTTCACCCGAAGGACCGGTATAGCTTCCGGTGATGCGATCGGCGTTGCCCGCGGCGCTGTTGCGCGAGAACTGGACGTCGTTGTAGGTCCCGGCGTAATGGCCGTAGGTCGCACCGGCAACCGTCTTACCGTCGGCGGTCAGCGCGTACGTCGCCGCCAGGCGCGGCATGAACGTGTTCGCGGAGATCGGCTGCGTCTGCAGCTGCGCCTCGGTGCTCACGTGCTCGTAGCGAACGCCGAGATCGAGCGTCAACCGCTTGCCCGCCGCCCAGCGATCAGTCACGAAGAGCGACGAGGTCGTGATGTCGATGGCGGCGCCGCGCGACGGCATCCACGTCGCGAGACGGCTGATGCCGGTGGTGAAGACCGGAACCAGGCGGCCGTTCGCGTCGAGCGCCGGCTTGCCGGACGCGTCGAGCTTGTAGTCCGTCTGGAAGATGTAGCCGGTTGACGTCTGCGAATTGCCCGTCTCGCGGGTCGAGACGAAGTACTCAGCGCCCGACTTGAGCTCGTGGCTGCCGAATCCGCGCGTGCCCAGCAGGTACGAAAGGTTCGCGGTCGCCTGTCGATTGTTCCGCCCGTCCGGATCGGTGGAGTCGAAGTAAGGCGCGCTGTATTCAAGGCTCGCGGGCACGCCCGACGTGACGCCGCGCGTCAGGAACGGTGATTCGTGAATGTCGCTGGAGGTGCCGCCGTTGCTGCGCACCTGCCAGTACTTCTGCGAGTACTGCGCGGTCGCAAACGCGCGGTTCGCGATCGCGCCGCGCCAGGTCGCCACGCCGAGCCGGTTGCTCGTCGTCGGCTCCGTCAGCGCGCGCGGATCGATGCTGTTCGGGTGCGACACCGCGTACTGCTCCGTGCGGCTGTCGATGAAGGTGCCCTGCAGCGTCTGTCCCGGCGCCAGCGTCCCCGTCAGCTTCGCTTCGTAGCGCCGGTTGTTGTTCCTGCCGGCGTACGCCACGTTCGTCTGCGGAAGCAGGTTCGCGGTCGTGGTGCGCTCGCTGCGGGCGCCGCCGAAGAACCACAGGCGGTCCTTCAGAACGGGGGCGCCGCCGATCGCCTCATATGTTGGCGAGAGCTTGCTGGCGCGCTTCGTCCCGCGCGATTTCTCGAGCGGCGTCTCGTTGCTCCAGGCGGCGTTCGCCAGGTTTTCGCGGAACGCGCCCGAGAACATGTTGCCGCCGCTGCGCGTGATGACGTTCACGATGCCGCCGCCGAAGCGCCCGTACTCGGCGCTGATGCCGGACGTCAGCACCTGTACTTCCTGGATCCCTTCCTCGATGAAAAGGCCGTTCGGCTGGCCGAAGACGTTGTCGTTGACGTCGACGCCATCGACGAGGAAGACGTTGTCGTACGCCAGTCCGCCGCCAATCGTCACCTGGTTCTGATTCGGCGTGTTATCCGTCACGCCGGGCGTGAGTTCGGCAAGAAAGAATGGCGTGCGACCGATCGGCAGCAGCCTTGCGGCATCGATGCGGAGATTGAACGCACCGGCCGGCGCCGCGACGAGTCTGGTCGCAGGCGCGGTGACGTCGACGCTCTCCGCAATCTTTGCCGGAGCGAGCACCGTATCGAGCACGATCGCGGATCCGAGCGGAACGCTGACGCGGCGTTCTACGGGGCCGAGCCCGGACATTTCAAACCGTACGCTGTAATCCCCGGGAGGAAGGCCGGGAATCGAATAGACGCCGTTGATGTCGGACACGACCGAACGGCCACCCTGCAGCGCCGGAGACGCGACGGTGATCGTCGCGCCCGGGAGCGCAACGCCGTCCGATGTCGAGAGGCGGCCGCGAACCGCGCCGGCCTGTTCCCCTTGTGCGAATGCCGGCGCGGCAACCGCGATCAGCAATGCTGTTAGTAATGAGCAAACACGAAGCATGACGCAGAACTCCTGAACAACAAACAAAAACCTAGATGGATGACAACTGCCGAGCATGCTCCGTGCCGTCACACTTTTCGTCCCTGATTACCATATTCTCTGGCAAGAATTCGTCACGCCGGATTTCCGGCGTGCGGTCGTGCGCTGTTGTGGCACACGCGCTTGACACTTTCGAAAGTACGGCCTCGAGCACCGGCGTCATCGCGCGCAACTGCCGCGCGCGTATCACGACGTTCCACAGGCGCTCGAACTTCTTCCAGCCCGCGGCGTACGCAAAGTGCTTCGCCTGGTGCTTGTACGTCCCGTGCGTGAACGAGGCACGGGCGATCGACGGCCATCGATAGAATTCGCGGTACGCCCAGTCGTATCCTTCCTTGAGTTTTTCCGCGCTGATCCGCGCTGGCTGGAAGACGACGTGACGCGTGTCGTACAAGTCCCAATTCCGGATCGTGATGCGCTTCTCCCGCGCCAGCCTGGCGTAAAGACCGGTGCCCGGGTACGGCGTCTGGATGTGGAACGTCGCCGTCGTGATGCCGTTCTCGATCGCCCAGTCCACCGTCCGCCGGAACACTCCGTCGTCGTCATCGTCCATGCCGAAGACGAAGCTGCCGTTGATCATGATGCCGAGGCCGTGCAGCCTCGCCGCGACCGCAGAGTAATCGCGGCCGAGATTCTGACGTTTCTGACTGCGGCGCAGGTTGTCGGGCGTCAGTGTTTCGAAGCCGACGAACAGACTACGCAGTCCAGCCTCCGCCGCGTGCTCGATTAGATCGCCACGCAGGATCGAGTCGACGGTGGCGGCGCCCTGGAAGAGGCGGTTCATTCCCTTCATCCCGTGGAATAGCTCCCGGGCGAAGCGCGGATCGCCGAGCAGGTGATCGTCGAGAAAGTAGAGGTGCCGTCCAGGCAGCCGCGTGATCTCGGCAAGGGCCATGTCGACGCGCTGCGTATAGAACGATCGCCCTCCCCCGAAGAACGCGTCCTTGTAGCAGAAGTCGCAGTGCTGCGGGCAGCCGCGGGTCACCACGATCGAGTTGGGGACGAGGTAATTGCGGCGCCGGATCAGATCGCGCCGTACCGGCGGCACGTCTTCGATCGTGCGTCCCGCCGTGGAGCGATAGACCGGCTGCACCTGGCGGGATCTGAAGTGTTCGAGAAATGTCGGAAACGTCTGTTCACCGGGACCGAGAAAGATCGTGTCGGCGTGCGGCGCCGCTTCCGCCGGCAAGGACGTGACGTGCAGCCCGCCGAGCGCGACGAAGACGCCGCGCGCTCGATACCCGTCCGCGATCCGATACGCGCGATAGGCGTTCGTGATGTAGACCTGGATGACCACCAGGTCCGGCGTGTCGTCTATCGTGAGCGGCTCGACGTGCTCGTCCACGATTACCGCCTCGTCGTCCGGCCGCAGGTACGCGGCGAGTGTGGCAAGGCCCAGGGGTGGAAACAGCGAGTATTTAATTGGCCGCCAGTAGGGACTGGTTGCCTCGGTCAGGGCCGGCAGGATGAACTTGACGCGAATGGGGCGGCTTGCCGTCATACTTTGCATTGTAAAGCATGACATAAAGAACCACACACATGAAACTTGTGACCCTCGACTGGGTGATCGTCGTCGCCACGATCCTGATCTGCTTCGTTCCCGCGCTGTTCTTCGGAAAGCGCGCGGGCAAGAACACCTCAGAGTTCTTCGCCTCCGGCCGCGCGGTGCCCTGGTGGCTCGCGGGCCTGTCGATGGTCGCGACGACCTTCAGCAGCGACACGCCGAACTGGGTGACCCAGCAAGTGCGCCAGTACGGCGTCGCCGGCAACTGGCAATGGTGGGCGATGGTGCTCACCGGCGTTGCCACCGTATTCTTCTTCGCGCGGCTGTGGCGGCGGTCGGGCGTAATGACCGACCTCGAGTTCTACGAGCTGCGCTACTCGGGAGCCGCGGCGTCGGTGGTGCGCGGCTTCCGCGCCGTCTACCTCGGCCTGTTCTTCAACTGCTTCATCATGGCGATGGTCACGCTCGCCGCGTGCAAGATCGCCAACGTGCTCTTCGGGCTTCCGCAGTGGCAAACGATCCTCATCTGCGGCGTGCTGAACGTCGTCTTCGCCGCGCATGCCGGACTGTGGGGCGTGCTCGTCATCGACATGGTGCAGTTCTTCATCAAGATGACCGCCGTCATCGCGGCCGCGTATTTCTCGCTCAAGGAAGTCGCCCGTCATACCGGAATCGGCGACAGCGCGGTCGCCGGGCTTCACAAGCTGGTCGAGATCCTTGGCCCGCAACAGGTCAACTTCCAGACCGGCACGCCGGTGCTGTCCCCGATCGATGGGACCGGCCAGCCAATCCTGAACGTCATGCCCAACTTCGCGATGGGGGAGCTGGCGCTGATGATCTTCATCGTGCCGATCGCCATCGGCTGGTGGGCGAACTGGTATCCGGGGGCCGAGCCGGGGGGCGGCAGCTATATCGCGCAGCGGATGCTTGCGTCGAAGTCGGAGAAGGATTCACTTGGCGGAACGCTCTTTTTCAACCTCGCGCATTACGTGCTGCGGCCGTGGCCGTGGATCATTACGGCGCTGTGCTCGATCATCATCTTTCCGGAACTGAAGGACATTCAGGCCGCCTTTCCCGCTGCGGATCCGCGCCTGATCGGACACGACAGCGCGTTTCCCGCGATGCTGAAATTCCTCCCGGTCGGCTTCGCCGGCCTGATGCTGGGGGGACTGATCGCCGCGAACTCCTCCACGATCCTCACGCACTTGAACTGGGGTTCGTCTTATCTCGTCCACGACTTCTATCGCCGGTTCATCGCGCCTGTCGCCACCGAAAAGCATTACGTGATGGTCGGGCGGATCTGCACGGTTGCGCTCTACGTCGTCGCTGCCCTCCTGAGTTTCCTGCTGGAATCTGCGCAGGACGCCTTCGAGATACTGATCTCCATCGGGGCCGGGACCGGACTGCTGTACCTGCTGCGCTGGTTCTGGTGGCGCATCAACGCGTGGACGGAAGTCGTCGCGATGATCAGCTCGTTCGCGATCTCGGTGTTGTTCTTCGTGATGCGGAAGAGCGGCCATGGACTGCCGTTCGCGCGCACGGTGCTGATTTCCGTCGCGTTCACAACGATCTGCTGGATCATCACAGCCTTCGTCAGCGCGCCGACCAGCCGCGAGCGCTTGATCGCGTTCTATAAAAAGGTCCACCCCGCCGGTCCGGGATGGCGGGTCATCCGCGAAGCCGCGGGCGTTACCGTCGCCGAGGCCGCGCAACACTCCGATCACATGGGACGCGCGGCGCTCGGCTGGATATCGGGGTGCGCTGTCATCTGGTCATCGCTCTTCGCGACGGGCAGCTACCTTTACGGTCGCACGAGTCTCGCGCTCACGCTCACCGCCGTCTCGGTCGTAAGCGGCGCCGTCCTGCTCTACGTGATCAACACCCTGTGGGACCGCCCGGGGGTCAGGTCTGTAACTCGCACGTGAGCGGTGCCAGGTCGAGACCTGGCACCGCGAAGGGCGATTTGCAGACCTGACCCCCCGGAGAAACCCGTACGTTAGACTGCGGGTCATGCTCGTATCGAAAAGATTACTTGCAGCGGCGGCCGCCGCTGCGTTCGTCACTGCCACGCTCGCGGCCCAAGACACCGCGAAGCCTGAATCCCCCAAAGAATTCAAAGCTCTCAAGTACCGCAACATAGGTCCGGCCGCGGGCGGGCGCGTTGCACGCGCGACGGGCGTTCCCGGCAACCCTGCAATCTACTACGCTGCGACCGCCTCCGGCGGCGTGTGGAAATCGGTCGACGGCGCAACGACGTGGCGGTCCGTGTTCGACGATCAGCCGATCTCGTCGATTGGATCGATTGCGGTCGCGCCGAGCGATCCCAACGTCGTCTACGTCGGGTCGGGTGAAGCGAACATCCGCGGCAACGTGGCCGCGGGGAACGGTATCTACAAGTCGATTGACGCCGGCAAGACATGGACGCACGTCTGGAAGCAGGAAGGGCAAATCGGCACGATGGTCGTGCACCCGAAGAATGCCGACATCGCCTTCGCCGCGGTGCTCGGCCACGCCTTCGGTCCCAACCCGGAGCGCGGCGTCTATCGCACGCGCGACGGCGGCAAGACATGGCAGCAGGTCCTGAAGAAGGACAGCGACACGGGCGCATCGGATGTCGCGATCGATGCGTCCAATCCCAATACGCTCTTCGCCGGATTCTGGCAGGCGCGCCGTTTCCCCTGGGATCTGCAGAGCGGCGGACCCGGCAGCGGCCTTTACGTATCGCGCGACGGCGGAGATTCCTGGAAACAGATCACCGAACACGGATTGCCGGAAGGAATCTGGGGCAAGGTCGGCGTCGCGGTGGCGCCGTCAGACAGCCGGCGTGTCTATGCGCTCATCGAGTCGGAGAAAGGAGGACTCTTCCGCTCCGACGATGGTGGAGAAAACTGGGAACTGGTGAGCGCGAATCGCGCGCTGCGCCAGCGCGCCTGGTACTACTCGACCCTCACGGTTCATCCCACGAATCCGAACGAAGTGTGGTTCCCGCAGGTGCCGATGCTGCGGACGATCGATGGTGGCAAAACGATCGAATACATGAAGGGCATCGCGCACGGCGATCACCACGACCTCTGGATCGATCCGGCCGATCCGAAGCGGATGATCGTCGCGAACGACGGCGGCGTCAACGTCACGAGGAACGGCGGCGCCAACTGGTACGCTCCCCCGCTTCCGATATCGCAGTTCTACCACGTGTCGGTGGACAACCGCCGTCCGTATCACGTTGCCGGAGCAATGCAGGATCTCGGCACGGCGCAAGGCCCGAGCGACAGTCTCACGGGCGGCATCCACCTCACCGACTGGCATGACGTCGGGGGCGGCGAGGCAGGGCACGTCTACTCCGATCCGAGCGATCCGAACATCGTCTACGCCGGTGAGTACCTCGGCATCGTCACGCGCTACGACCACCGCACGAGGGAATCGCGCAACATCAGCGCATGGCCAGAGAATCCGTCCGGCATGGGCGGCGTGGACATGAAGTACCGCTTCCAGTGGACGGCGCCAATCACGGGATCTCCTTTCGATCCGAAGGTCGTCTACCACGGCGCGCAGGTCATCTTCCGCACGCGCAATGGCGGCCAATCATGGGATGTCATCAGCCCCGACCTGACACGCAACGACAAGTCGAAGCAGCAATGGGCGGGCGGTCCGATTACCGGCGACAACACCGGCGTCGAAACCTACGGCACCGTCTTCGCGATCGCGGAATCGCCAAAACAGAAGGGGCTCATCTGGGCCGGAAGCGACGACGGCCTCGTTCACGTGACGATGGATGACGGCAAGAGCTGGAAGAACATCACCTCCGCAATGCCCGGCTTCCCCGAGTGGGGCACCGTCAGCTTGATCGAGCCGTCGCCGTTCGACGCCAATACCGCCTACGTCATCGTCGACGCCCATCGGCTCGACAACATGCATCCGTTTCTGTATAAAACCGCGGATCTCGGCCGGACGTGGAAGCGGCTCGACTCGAGTCTCGCGCCGGACATCTACCTGCATGCGGTGCGGGAAGATCCCGCGAAGCGCGGGCAGCTGTATCTCGGCACCGAGCGCGGCGTGATGTTCTCGACCGACGACGGGCAGACGTGGAGGCCGCTGCAGCTGAACCTCCCCACTGTGGCCGTGCACGATTTGCAAGTAAAAGAGGATGACCTCGTCGTCGCAACGCACGGCCGCTCGCTCTGGATTCTAGACGACCTCCAGCCGATTCGCGAGTACAACGATCGCGTCACCAGCGAGAGTGTGCACCTGTTTGCTCCGGCGGATGCGATCCGCTGGCGTTACGGGTCCGGCAACTGGGGTACGCGCGGCGGGTTCTCCAACCCGCCCCATGGCGCATCCGTCTATTACTCGCTGAAGGAAGAAGAAAAGGGGGAGCTGAAGATTGAAATCCTCGACGCGGGCAACCACGTCGTCCGCACGTTGAGCAGCACTGCGCCCGAACCGATGGGCAGCGATGACAACGAGGACCCCGAGGATTTCAAGAAGGAGGCGCTTCCCCGCGCCGCCGGAGTCCAGCGAGCGGTGTGGGATCTGACGTATGAAGGCGCGCGGAAGATCAAGAACGGACGCATCGATACGGGCGATCCTCGCCACGGACCGCGCGTGGCGCCGGGCGCCTACACCGTGAAGCTCACGGCCGCAGGCAAGACGCTGACCGCGCCGCTGCTGGTGCTTCCCGATCCACGAGGAGATGCGCCGCAATCAGAGATGCAGGCGCAGACGGCTTTCGCGCTTCGCGTGCGCGACGAGATTTCGAAGCTGACGGATCTCGTCAACGAACTGCGATCCGTGCAGGCGCAGCTCAAGGCGAGAAATGCGGCGCTCGAACCGCGAAAAGCGGAAGGCAACATCGCGGATCTGATCGGCGAGTCCGATGCCGCGATCAAGAAGGCGTTCGCGCTGGAAGACAAGCTGCACAATCCCACCGCGGAAGTCGTCTACGACATCCTCGCGATGCGTGGGGGCGCGCGTCTTTACTCACGTCTCTCGCCTCTGCAGATGTGGGCGGTCGAAGCCACCGGCGCACCGACGGCGGGAATGACGCAGGTCCTCACCGAACAGGAAAAGGAACTGTCGTCGCTCGAAACGGATACGAAGAGATTCCTGTCCGGTGACATCGCGAAGCTGAATCAGCACGCGGCGCAGTTGAACCTGTCGTTCGTCATCATCAAATGACCCTGCGGATTGCTGCGGCGCTGCTGGCGGCGCTCGCGCTCCAGGGCGGCCCGCCACCGGCGCGCCCGCCGGTCCTCGGCATATCACACGTGGCGATCCAGGTCAGCGACATGGCCAGGGGGCGCGCGTTCTACGGCGAGCTGCTCGGCTTCGGCGAATCGGCGCCACAGCGGGCGCACATCGCTATCTTCATCGTCAATGATCGCCAGCGGCTGATCGTCCGCGACGGGCTGCCGCCGGAGCGGGACGAACGGTTCATGGACGTGGCTTTCCAGACGGACATCGTGGCAATGCGCGATGCGCTCAGCGTGCGCGGCGTGAAGGTTGCGGACGTTACCGACGATGCCGATGCGGGCGGGCGCCGTTTTGCGGCCACGGATCCGGACGGACACGCGATCCAGTTCGTCGAACCGAGCGGCGCTTTTCAAGCGCCCGCGCCGGATCGCCGCATCTCTCGTCGCATCCTGCATGCGGGATTGACGATCAGGAATGCCGACGCGGCGGATCGGTTTTACAAGGACGCGCTCGGCTTCTCAGAAACGTGGCGTGGCGGGCGTCCCGAAGGGACGATCAACTGGATCAACATGCGCGTGCCCGACGGTACCGACTACCTGGAATACATGCTGTTTCCGGCCGCCCGTCCCGACCGGCGTCAGCTTGGTTCTGCGCACCACGTCGCGCTGCTCGTCACCGACATCCAGCAGGCGCTGGAGACGGTCCGCGCGAGAACACGGCCGGATGATCCAAACCACCGCGCGAATCCGCAGATCGGCGTCAACAGACGCTGGCAGTTGAACGTCTTCGATCCCGATGGCACGCGGATCGAATTCATGGAGCCGTGGACCGCACGATAGGTCTGCAGTTCTGGTGTTCTGATTGCGGATCAGCTGGTGAACTCAGCAGCTATGCAGATTTCTCATGTAGCTGATAATGCCTCCACATGTAGTTGATACCGGCTTCACTTCCCCATAGAATCGCCGCTTCATTCGGATCGCCAGCACTTGTAGTTCGTCGGGTTCCTCACACCAGCCTGGATGGAGGCGTTATGAGAGTGCGGCTCAGTGATTTGCTGGCAATGGTGTTGTTAATGACGGCGGCGTCGGAAACGGCGCGGGGCCAGGGCTTCCAGGGCGGCCTGCGGGGTGCCGCACATGACGCCGGTGGCGTGGTGCCCGGCGTCGAAATCACGCTCACCAACGAGGCGACCAACGCGAAGCGATCGACGGTCACCAACGAGCGGGGGGAATACGTCTTCGCCTCTCTCGATCCTGGGACGTACGCGCTCAAGGCCACGCTCCAGGGTTTCAAGACGATCGAACGTCCCGGACTCAAGGTCGGCACGCAGCAGTTCCTCGTCATCGATCTCGCCCTGGAGGTCGGCGCGCTCGAAGAGCACGTCACCGTCAAGGGGGAGTCTCCGCTCACCGAGACGGCGAACGCCTCGCACGGGACGGTGCTGGATTCGACGGCACTCCAGACCTTGCCGGCGCCCGGGCGGAACGCCTTCATGATCGGCGTCACGGTCCCGACGGTGATTCCGACCGGCGACACGCAGTTCAACCGGCAGCAGGATCAGACGAACGCGTCTCTGCTGTCGCTCGGAGGCGGCACGCGGCGCGGCAACAACTACACGCTCGACGGTGTGCCGATCACCGACATGCGCAACCGCGCGAGCGCGAATCCGACGATCGAGGCGCTGGAAGATCTGCGGGTCCAGGTCCATACCTACGACGCGGAAATGGCGCGCACCGGCGGCGGCACGTTCAACACGACAGCGAAGTCGGGCACGAACGCGCTGCGCGGGTCGGCGTTCTACCAGACCAGACCGATCTGGGGCGAGAAGAACAATTATTTCAGCGAGCTCGCGCGGCAGGACGCCCTGCAGAAAGGGGACACGGCCACGGCCGCGAGGCTTGCCAAGCCGAACAACCCGTACTATCTCGGCGGCGGCAGCGTCGGGGGACCGATCGTGAAGAATCGCACGTTCTTTTTCTTCGCGAGCGAGGACTACCACGACGTCCAGACGCGGAATGCGAGCGTCCTGATGCCCACTGAGGCCGAGCGGCGCGGCGATTTTTCGGCGGTGACCAACTCGTCGGGAACGCCCGTGACCATTTACGATCCCCTCACGCGCACCCCGTTTGGGGGGAATGTCATTCCGTCCGGCCGAATCAATCCGGTCGCAGCCGCGATGCTGAAGTTCCTGCCGCTGCCCGACACGGACGTCGACAGGGGCAGCTCGAATTACAACCGGACGTCGCTCATCAACAACAGGTTCGAGCAGCAATACACGCTGAAAGTGGAGCACAAGTTCACCGATAGAGTGTCGCTGAGCGGGTTCTATCTCTACAACCGCACCGACGAGCCGTGCGCGAACTACTTCGGCACCGCGTCGCAGGACGATCCGAACCGGTTCGCCGATCCGCTCGATTACATTCTCAAACGGCGTCCGCAGGTGCTTGCGTTGAACAACACCTGGGTGCTCAGCGACACGTCCGTGATGGCGCTGCGGTTCGGCATGACGCGATTCCCCGACGATCAGACCCTCAGCGTCGATTTCGATCCGGCGACGCTCGGCTTCTCACCCACGTTTCTCAACCAGATTACCGTCAGGAAATTTCCTGACGTCCGCATCCGCGGATACGACTCGTTCGCGAGCCAGACCTTCGGCGCGATCGATCCCTATACGTTGAACTGGAAGTCAACCAGCGCAAACGGAACCTACTCGAAGTTCGTCGGCAGCCATACGTTCAAGATGGGCGCGGACTTCAGGAGGGTCGGAGCGGACAATTACAATCCGGGCAACGGCGCGGGATTCTTCGACTTCGACAAGGACATCACGTCTTCGAATGGAGGCAACAGCAGTACGACCGACGGCAACGCCTTTGCCTCGTTCCTCCTCGGGTTCCCGTCGGCGCTGTCGAACCGTCAGAGCTCGATTACGCTGTCGACGCCACTCAACGTGTACGCCTATTACTATGGTGGATACTGGCAGGACGACTGGCGCGTCAGCTCGAAACTGACGCTCAATTACGGTCTGCGCGTCGAGCACGAAGACGGCCTGCGGGAGGTCCACAACAACTTCAGCGTCGGATTCGATCCTGCCGCCACGAGCGCGCTGTCCTCGATCACCATCCCCGCGGACCCGGTGGCCGGTACCCCCGCCCGTCAGGTCGCCGGCGGATTGATGTATGCCGGCGTGAACGGCAACAGGACGACCCAAGGCAATCCGCCAGGCGCGAAATGGTCGCCGCGCGGTGGCGCCGTGTACTCGATCAACACGAAGACCGTGCTGCGCGGTGGCTACGGCATGTACTGGGCGCCTTGGAATTATCCGATCCCCGACAGCTCGTCGAACAATTACGGCCAAGTCGGCTACTCACAGAATACGATCGTGCCGCAGACGTCCGGCGTCCCCACGGTATCGCTCACCAACCCGTTTCCAAACGGCATCGTACAGCCGCTCGGGAATTCGCTCGGGACGCTGACGGGCGTGGGCACGAACATCAGCTACGTGGATCAGAACGGCACGGCGCCGAGAGTGCACCAGTTTTCGGCGGACCTGCAGCGTGAGCTGCCGGGCAGCATGGCGATCAAGGTGTCGTACGTCGGCTCCCGAGGCAGGCACCTGACCCTCGGAGGAAGCAACGACTTCGGGCTGAACGTCAATCAGCTCGATCCGAAATACATGTCGCTTGGTTCGGCGCTGGCCACGCAGCTCCCGAATCCGTTCTTCGGAAATCCCGGCGCGGGACCGTTCGCCGCGCAGGCGACGCTGTCCCGCGCGCAGCTGCTGCGCCCGTTCCCGCAGTTCGGCAACGTCCTGGCGCGGCGCGTCACCGAGGGAAAGAATCAATATGACGCCGGGATCCTCGAGTGGACCAAACGAGTGACGCACGGGATCGGCGGGCGGGTCAGCTATACTTACAGCGTCCTGAAGGACAACCAGATTGGCGAAGGGAATTTCTACGGTCCGCAGACGGCGAGCGGGACCGGGACGCTGAACCAGTATTACTACGTCAAGGGATCGCCGTACTACAATCCCGATGCGGACTTCACCTACAGCGTCAATGACGTCCCGCACCGTGTGATCATCGCGCCGATCGTCCAGCCGCCCTTCGGCCGGGGCCGCAAATGGGGAACGGGCCGGATGGCCGACTGGATCATCGGGGGCTGGACGGTATCGGCTGCGATCAATCTGCAGAGCGGATTTCCGCTCTTCGTGGTGCAGAGCGACAATACCGGAACCTTCGGCGGCACGCAGCGCCCGAACCTGACGGGAGCGCCGTTTGCGACGCCGGGAAGCTACGCCGATCGGCTCGCATCGGCCGATCATCCAACCGCAACCTGGATCAGCAGGGATGCGTTCACCGCGGCGTCCGCGAACACCTTCGGCGATGCGCCGCGCACGCTGCCGGATGCGCGCACGCCGGGGCAGTACAATGCCGACGCCGTCTTCATCAAGGAGTTCCGCTTCAAAGGCAAGTCGGCGCAGCTGAAGATCGAGGAGCTGAACCTCTTCAACCGCGTCAACGTGCGCGCGCTGCGCGGCTCGGGCGTGTTCGGCAACTCGAACTTCGGCCAGACGAACATTCAGGCGGGGTTCATGCGGATCACGCAGATCATGTTCCGCTTCTCGTTCTAGACGCCGTGGACCACCGAGGCGCGCGGGCACCACTCGTTCTGTGCCTGCTCGCCTCGGTGGGCATCGCGGCGCTGCCTTCGCAGCCGCTTCCGCGGCCCGAGCCGGCCGCACTCGGCCGCATCTCCTTTCCGACGTCCGGTTCCGCCGCCGCGCAGCCGGCCTTCATCCGCGGCGTGCTCCTTCTCCACAGCTTCGAGTATGACGACGCCATTGACGCGTTCCGGCAGGCCGAGGGAATCGACTCGCGCTTCGCCATGGCGTACTGGGGCGAGGCGATGTGTTTCAATCAGCCGCTCTGGTTCCACGAGAATCTCGACAAAGGACGCGACGCGCTGACACGGCTTCAGGCGGCGCGGCGCGCACGGCCCGTCACCTCGCGCGAGCAGGGCTACATCGACGCCGTCGAACGGCTCTTTGGCCCTGGCGCCAAGCCGGCGCGCGACCGCGCCTATGCGGACAGCATGGGCGAGTTGGCGCGCACGCATCCCGAAGATGACGAGGCGGCCGCGTTTTACGCGCTCGCGCTGCTCGCGACGATCCCGCCGGCGCAGCCGAATGCCGGGATTTCCCTGAAAGCGGGCGCGATCGCGACTGCGATTCTCGCCAGGAATCGACGGCATCCGGGTGCCGCCCATTACGCGCTGCACGCGTACGGCGACGGAGAGCACGCGGCCATGGGGCTCGAGGCTGCCCGGATCTACGCGCGTATTGCCCCGGCGTCGAGCCACGCCCGACATATGCCCTCGCACGTGTTCGTGCCGCTCGGGATGTGGGAGGAAGCCGCGGCCGCCGACCAGTCCGCGTTCGCCGCTTCGGTGGACTGGGTCCGGCGCCACCACGCCTCCCCTGCGCAGCAGGATTTCCACAGCCTGGCATGGCTGCAGTACGAGTATCTCCAGCAGGGGCGGTTCGCGAAAGCGCGCGATCTGTTCGGGCCGGTCGAGCGCGCGCTGGCGTCGCCGGCTGCGTCGGGCCCGCACGCGCACGTCGAAAGCGAGATTGGACGCGGCTTCGCGCCGATCGCGCTCAAGAGCGAGCTCGGATCTCTGCGCGCGCGCGTCGTCGTTGAAAGCGGGCGTTGGACAGACATGAAAGGGCGGGCGAGCTTCGAAAACGTGGACGAATTGTTCGCGCTGGGAATGGCCAGTGCGAGGCTCGGGGACGGCGCGCGGACCGAGGCCGCTCTCGACCACATGGGAAAAGCGATCGAGGCCGCACCGGATCCCGACAATCGCCAGCTTGCCGAAATCATGCGGCTCGAGTTGATCGGCGTCATGAAGGCGGAGGCCGGCGATTGGACGGCGGCACTGCAGTCACTCGACGCCGCCACGCGCCTCGAAGCGAAGCGGCCGCGGCCCAACGCGCGCCCGTATCCGATCAAACCCGCCGTGGAGTTGTACGCGGAAACGCTGCTGAAGGCCGGCAACCCGCGTGCCGCCGTCAGTCAGTTTCAGGCGTCGCTGGCGCGCACGCCGCGGCGTGCGGCCTCGTTGAAAGGCCTGGCGCTCGCCGCGGCCGCCGCGGGCCTGCGCACGGAAGCACGTCAGGCTGCGCGCGAGTTCCTCGACATGTGGCGGTTCGCCGATGCGGATCGACCTGAAATCGCGAGGGCGCGCGCGATTCTCACACGTCAGTGATGTCGACGGCTCTGATATAGAAGAAGAGATCGAGCCGGCGTGTGCGAACGGCTGGATCCTTCACGCGGACGACGAGATGGTAACGGCCTGCTTCGGCGGGTTGCCATTGATGCGACCATAAACTCCACGTCGCCGTCGTGGCGGGGCGCCGATAGTCGCTGATGTTCGTCCATGGTTCGCCCGTTCGAAACCGGATCTGCAGCGCCTGTGCCGGGGTCGATCCGCCCCACACAACGCCGACGATGCGATACATCGGCCGCCCCAGGATGTCCCATTGCTCGACACGGATGGGGGTGGCTGCGACGTCGATCACCGCCGGAGCGAACTCGCGCGCGAGCCTCGCGTCGGCGGACTGGTGGGTCCGCGCGGCGAATTCCTCCATGTGCGACGTCGCGCCCACGTCGTCGGGTACGAACTCGATGGCGTTGACCCACTTGATGCACGTACACGCGTACCAGCCGGGCACGACGAGCCGAACGGGGGCGCCGTGATGCCGCGGGAGCGGCGCGCCATTCATCCGCGTGGCGAGAAAGGCCTGTGCGCGCTCGAGATCATCGCGCGAGAAGATCCAGCTCGCGCCCGGCGTCGACGTTCGCGATGGGAATTGTTCATCGTCGACGCCCGTGATGCGCAGGCGAGACACGCCCGACAAGGGCCGTGCACGGTCGAGCAGCGCGCCAATCGGAACGCCGTCCCATCGTGCGGCGCTCATCAGCCCGTAGTTGTTGGGGTTCGTATTGCCGGCGCATTCGAGCAGGTGGGTGCCCATCGGGGCGGCGAGCCGGAAAAGCGCGTCAGCGCTGATTCGCTGCGGCCGCCGGACGCGACCTCCCAGCGCGATCGTCCAGGGGCGCACGGCGCCGACCTCCTTCGGGCATGCCGTCCTCACGAAAAAACGATCGTTCGGCGTGATCATGTCGCCCCGAGCCAGCCTGGAGAGATCCGTGAACAGGCGGGCATCGAGCGCAGTGCCAAGCAGGCGATTCAGCGGAGGGTCGTCCGGACGCAACGGATCGCCGAGCGGCAGCATCCGAACGAACTGGCCGCCCGCGAGCGGCGGCTGGGCGCCGGTGAAACGCGCCAGCGAAGGCAGCAACGCCACGAAGGTGCCGCTGGATGCTGCAAGAAAACGCCGACGCGACATCGATAGCGCGGCCATGGTGCTTAAACTTTCCGTGTCTTCCACGTTCCCCGCCGGAACAGCAGCGCGCTGACGACAGCGAGTGTCGAGTACGCGATGGTGAGCGCGATGAACACCCCTTTGGCGGCGAAGCCACCACGGGTCGCGAGCCACCAGGCGAGCGGAATCTCCCAGAGCCAGAACACGAACAGATTGATCACCGTCGGCGTCCACGTGTCCCCCGCACCATTGAACGACGAGGTCAGCACCATGCCGCACGCGTAGAACACGAAGCCGAGACTGACGATACGGAGACAGGAGACGGTGTACGGGGCGACGAGCGGATCGTCGGTGAACAGCCACGCGATCTGCGGCGCGAGGCCGAGGAAGAGAAGGCCGACGCCGCCCAGAAAGGCCATGTTGTAGCGCGCGGCCGTCCAGACGGCGTGCGCCGCGCGATCCGGCCGCCGCGCGCCGAGGTTCTGCCCCACCATCGTGGCCGCGGCATTGCTGATCCCGTAGGCGGGCAGCAGCGCAAAGATGATCACACGGATGCCGATCGTATAGCCCGCCAGCGCGGCGCTGCCGAATATTGAGAGGATCCGGACCAGGCCGACATAGCTCGCCGTGCCGATCAGGATCTGGAAGGTGCCAGTGCCCGACAGCCGGAGCACGCTGGCCATCGTGTGCACATCCAGTTTCAAATCGCGCGCGGAGACGCGCACGCGGCCTCGGCCGCGCGCCAGCGTCACCAGCTGATAGAGCACGGCCGTTCCGCGGCCGATATTGGTTGCCATCGACGCGCCGGCGACGCCCATTTCGGGAAACGGACCGAGACCGAAGATGAAGCAGGGACCGAGCGCGATGTTCAGCAGATTGCCGAGGACGAGCACGCGCATCGCGACCGCGGCGTCCCCCGCGCCGCGGAAGACCGCGTTCAGGAGGAACAGCAGCAGGACGGTGGCGTTGCCGCCAAGCATGATCCGCGTGAACCCGCTCCCCGTGTGGACGACGCCCTCGCTGGCACCCATCAGGCGCAGCAGATTGGCGGCGTT
>DASPXV010000048.1:0-12216 GCA_035637115.1 Vicinamibacterales bacterium | reverse complement strand
GAACCCGTTGCACCTATCCACCTTACTTATCGTCCGTTCTCTGCCATACACTTACCCCCGTGCCGCGCATTCTCGTGATCGATGACGACCAGGCCGTCCGCGAAACGATGGGGCGGATGCTGCGGGGCGCTGGATACACGGTCGAGACGGCCGAGACGGGCGAGGGGGGCGTTTCCGCCGCGAAAGGGAACACCTTCGACGTGATCATTTCGGACATGCGCATGCCCGGCATTTCGGGCCTGGAGGTGCTGCAGCGCCTTCGCGACCAGCGCGTCGACTCTGCCTTCATCGTCATGACCGGCTTCGGGACCGTAGACACCGCCGTCGAAGCGATGAAGCTCGGGGCCGTCGATTTCGTGCAGAAGCCGTTCCTCCGCGACGAGCTGCTGATGCGCGTCCGTTCTGCCGCCGACCGGCGGCAGCTCGCGCGGCAGGTGGACCTGCTGCAACGGCAGATCAGAGTAAACGCGCCGCTCGATGCGCTGATCGGCGACAGCGAACCGATGCTCAAGGTGAAGGACCTGATCGGCCGCGCTGCCGTGGCGGCGGGCACCGTGCTGATCACCGGCGAGACCGGCACCGGCAAGGAACTCGTGGCGCGCGCCATCCATGCGGGAAGCCCGCGCGCGTCAAAGAGCTTCGTGGCGCTGAACTGTGCGGCGCTCACCGACTCGCTGCTCGAGAACGAGCTGTTCGGGCACGCGCGTGGCGCCTTCACCGGCGCCGCCGGCGCGCGCGCCGGGTTGATCGAACACGCGAGCGGTGGAACGCTCTTCCTCGACGAGATCGGGACGATGGCGGCAGGCGTGCAGGCGAAGTTGCTGCGCGCGCTGGAGGCGGGCGAGGTACGCCGCATCGGCGAGAACGAAGCGCGCACGATCGACGTGCGGTTCGTCGCCGCCACGAACGCGGACCTCCAGGCGGCCGTCGACGCCGGCAGTTTCAGGCGCGACCTGTTCTATCGCCTCAACGTACATCGGATCCACATTCCGCCGCTCCGCGAGCGCCGGGCCGACATCGAGCGCCTGCTCGATTTCTTTCTCGATCGCTTCGGGCCCGCGGTCGGTGTCACGGGCGCCAGCGAATCGGCGCGGGCGGCGCTCATGGCGTACGACTATCCCGGCAACGTCCGCCAGCTCGAACACTTCGTCCAGCGTGCCGTCGCGGTCGCCCGCGGCCCCGTGCTGGAGCCCGTCGATCTCGCCGAGGAGCTGTTCGCCGCACGCACGATCGATCCGCATTCCGCGGCTGCCGACGGGACGGTCGCCGCCGCGCGGGAGCGCGCCGAGCGGGAGATGATTGTCACAACGCTGGCGCGCAACAACGGCGAGGTTTCCGCCACCGCCCGCGAGCTCCAGGTAAGCCGCACCACGCTCTGGCGGTTGATGAAGAAGCACCAAATCTGAAACAGGCCGCGTTTCAACTCTGAAACGGCAAGCACCGGCCTGCTGTCCGCCGCACGGTTTCTCTCAACTTTTCCGCTCGTCGTTCGGTGTGCGGACGCGGTCCAGCTCTTGCTCTATGCCGTGGGTACGAGGTCCCCCGTGCCCACGCCCACCGTTCTGATCGTCGAGGATGACTACGCGCTGCGCAACCTGCTCGCACTCGACGCGCGCGCGCGCGGCTATCGCGTCCTCCTCGCGCCCACACTGGCCGACGCGGTCCGCACCGCGTCCACCGAGACCTTCGAGCTTGCTGTCGTCGATTTGGCCCTCGGCGGCGCCGAATCCGGACTCGACGCCATCCGGGCGATCCGGCTCGAGTCGCCCGACACCGAAATCGTGGTCGTGTCCGCGACCACCTCGCTCGCGTCGGCGATCGCGTCGTACGAGCTCGAAGCGTTTGCCTTCGTGCCCAAGCCGTTCGACGTCGATCAGCTCTTCGCGACCATCGAGCGCGCCATCGATCATCGCGCCGTCGTCCTCGCCAACCGCCGGCTGATGTGGGAGCAGCGGTTGATCAATGAGGTCGGCGACGAGCTCCGTCACCTGCTCGCGCCCGAGAAGCTTCTCGACCGCGTGCTTCGGCGGCTGATGCACGGGATGAATGTCGAGTTCAGCGCGGCGAGGTTGTTGAACCCCGACACCGCCGCATACGACCTGATCGTGGTGGGCGCTCCTGCGGCGGCGCGTCAGTTCTGGTCCGCAGAGCCGCCGGTGATGCCGCGGCCGAGCGATCGCGTGCTCGCGACGCGCGCCCCGGTGCGCATCGACGACCTTCACAACGAGTTTGCGAACACGGTCGTGAAAGATCAGCCGCTGCGTTCCGCGCTGAGCGTGCCGATGTTCACGGGAGATGACTTGATCGGCGTGCTGAGCGTCGGCAGCACGACGCCGGGTCGCTTCAATTCGGATGACGAGCGCATGCTCGGCGTGATCGCCAACCAGGCGGCGGTCGGCGTGCAGAACGCGCGGCTGCACGCGTTCGTGCGCACCGGCAAGCAGGAGTGGGAAGCGACGTTCGATGCGATTGGCGATCCGATTGCGGTGTTCGATCGACACGGGCATCTCCTGCGTGGGAACGCCGCGCTGGCGACCTACATGGGCCGTGCGGTGACCGCGCTGCGCGGGCTGCGATGCGACGACATCGGCCTCTGCGGCGGCGCCTTCCCTGCGTGCGCGGTCGGACACGCGGTAGGTCACGAGGCCGCGGACGCGTGCGTGCAGGGGCAGGTGACGCGTCCCGGCGAGCGGATTTTCAGCGTGACGACGTGTCCCGTGCACGACGCGAACGAGGGAGCGGCGATCGTCCAGATTGCGAAGGACGTCACGCTCGAAATCCAGAACGCGCGCCGCATGCAGCAGATGAGCGACGAGCTTGCCGGCGCGAACGGCCGGCTGCTCGCGACCGTCGAGCGGCTGAAAGCGACGCAGGCGCAGCTGCTCCAGGCGGAGAAGCTCTCGGCGATCGGCCAGCTCGTTGCCGGCGTCGCGCACGAACTGAACAATCCGCTGACCAGTGTCATCGGGTACGCGCAGCTCCTGCAGGAAGAAGTCAAGGAGGCGGCGGTGGGGTCCGAGCCGCGCGTGCCCGATGGTCTCGCGCACGATTTGCGCCGCATCGCCGAGGAGTCGGAGCGCGCCGCGAAGATCGTCCGGAACCTGCTCGCCTTCGCGCGCCGCCAATCCGCGGCCCGCGAGGAGCAGGACATCGCCGAACTGGTCGCGCGCGTGCTCGCGCTGCGCGCCTACGAGTTCCGTCTGAACACGATCGAGGTCGAAACGAGCTTCGAGCCGGGACTGCCGCCCGTGCTCGGCGACGGCGGACAGCTGCAGCAGGCGCTGTTGAACCTGTTGCTCAATGCGGAGCAGGCGATGCGGGCGCGGACGGTGCGGCGCATTCGCGTCGGCGCGCGTCGCGTTCCTGATGCCGGCGCCGTGGAGCTCTTCATTGCCGACACCGGCCATGGCATTCAGGAAGAAAACCTGCGGCGCATCTTCGATCCGTTCTTTACGACGCGCGAAGTCGGAGAAGGCACCGGTCTCGGTCTCAGCATCTGCTACGGCATCGTCCGCGATCACGGCGGCCAGATTTCGGTCGAGAGCCGCGTCGGGCAGGGGACGACGTTCAAGGTCGTGTTGCCGGCGCGCGGTGAAGACGAGGTGGTCCGTGCGCTGGTCGCGCATCGCGATCAGACCGAGCGCGATTACGTCGCCGCGGCGTTGAGCGGATGGGGACACTCGGTCGTGACGGCCGAGAGCGCCGCCGAAGCGCGCGAGCGCCTGGCGGCCGGCATCGACGTGGCGCTGGTCGACCATGCGCTCGTCGGGCCCGATCTCGAGGGCTGGCGCAGCACGCTTGCCGCGGGCGCGCAGCAGGCGGCGGTGATTCTGATGTCGGAAGCGGCGGGCATGGAGGGGGTCGCCCCTCCATTCGAATTGTCAGCGTTGCGCGCGGCGTTGCTGCGCGGTATCTCGAAGGAGTGCGTATGAGCGGGCAGCGGCCGTTGCTCGTCGTCGTCGACGACGAACAAGGCATTCTCGACGTGGTTGGGCGGTTCGCGCAGCGCGCGGGCTACGAAGCGGTGACGTTCTCGAGCGGCCGCGAGGCGATCGCGCAGCTGCACACGCGCCGCGCCGATCTCGTGCTGGTGGACTTGCGGATGCCCGACGTCGGCGGTCTCGACGTATTGCGCGCGATCCGCGACCTCGATCCACGGTGCCAGGCGGTGCTGATGACCGGCTATGCATCCGTCGAGACGGCCGTCGAGGCGATCAAGCTCGGGGCCACCGATTACCTGAGCAAGCCGCTCGACTTCGTCCGGCTCGAGCAACTGCTCGCCAGCGTGCGTGACGATATTGAGCGCCGGCGCAATCTGCTGTCGATTGAGAGCGACGTCGCGCGGCGGCTCGAATTCGCGGGCATGATCGGCCGCGGCCCGATCATGCAGGAACTGTTCGGCATGATCCGGCGGCTCGCGCCGCACGTGCGTACCGCCCTCATCACAGGGGAGACCGGCACGGGCAAGGAACTCGTGGCACGGGCGCTGCACCGCACGGGTCCGCGCAAGGACAAACGTTTCGTCACGGTGAACTGCTCGGCCGTGGTCGAGACGCTGTTCGAGAGCGAGCTTTTTGGGCACGTCCGAGGCGCGTTCACCGGCGCCAGCGACAACAAGCCGGGGCTTTTCGAGCTGGCCGACAACGGCACGCTGTTTCTCGACGAAATCGGCGAGCTGCCGTTGAGCGTGCAGGCCAAGCTGCTGCGCGTCCTGGAGCTCGGCGAGGTGCACCGCGTCGGGTCGCTGGATCCCCGCTGTGTGAACGTGCACGTGATCGCCGCGACGAACCGCGATCTCCGTGCAGAAGTGGCGGCAGGCCGCTTCAGAAGCGATTTGTTCTATCGCCTGAATATCGTCGAAGTGAAGCTGCCGCCGCTCCGCGATCGGCGCGAGGATATCCCGTACCTCACGGCGGCATTCGTGCGCGACACGGCGGAACGGCTGCAGAAGCCATTGGTCGGCCTCACGCCCGGCGCCGAGCGGCTGCTGGGCGCCGCCGCGTGGGACGGCAACGTTCGCGAGCTGCGGAACGTGATCGAGCGCGCGTGCATCCTCGCCGACGGCGATTTCATCACCGAGAAGGAGCTCGCGGTCAGCATGCCGCCGGTCGCGTATACGGCGGTGCGCGTCGTGACGTCATCAGCGCCGAAGTCGGAGGCGCCGCCGATGGACGACCTGCTCGTCAACGTCGAACGCGAGCACATCCAGCGCGCACTGCTGCGCGCGCACGGCAACAAGAAGGCGGCGGCGCGGATGCTCGGTCTGAGCCGCCGCGCGCTGTACCGCCGGCTCGAACGGCTCGACTTGGGGGACACGATCGTCCGCCGCCGCGAGCCCGTCGTCGAAGCTGTGAGCGCATAGCTGTGCGTCAGCTGTGCGTACGCGCACGCGACTGCGCATCGCGTGTGCGTGCGGCTCGAATTTCCCTGCCTTTCGTGCACTGATGGGTGGCGAGCGCCTTGCAGTCCATGACGACATGGACTATCCAGCCGAATCCGTTCCGGGCGCGAGCATGCGCACCGATTCGGTATTGGTCGTAGACGACGAAATTGGTGTTCGCGAGTTGATCGCGCGCTGGCTCGCGAGCGGCGGCTTTGACGTCCGCACTGCCGCGAATGCGGAGGAAGCGCTGCAGCGCGTGCACGATCGCGCGCCGGCCGTGGCGCTGTGCGACATCAGAATGCCGGGGCACGACGGGCTGTGGCTCGCGCACCAGATCCGCCACGATTCTCCCGAGACGGCGGTCATCATGGCGACGGGCGTGCAGGACGTCGGTTCCGCGGTCACCAGCCTGCGCCAGGGTGTCATCGATTACCTCACCAAGCCGTTTGGCCGCGATCGCCTGCGCGAGTCGGTCTCGCGCGGTCTCGAGTGGCACAAGGCCGCGTGGGATTCGCGCCGCTGGCGCGAGACGCTCGAGCGCGAAGTAGAGATCAAGCGCAAGCGGCTATCCGACGCCTTGTCGGCGCTGACGATCGACTCCGACGCGGCGCTCGATGGCTTGTTGTCCGTCCTCACGCTTGCCGATCGGGACGCGTACGCGCACGCCTATCGTGTCGCGGCGCTGGCGGCGAGCGTCGGGTGCGCGATGAAGCTCGATGCGGCTGAAATGGAGGCGATCGAGCGCGCGGCGTTGATGCACGACGTTGGCAAGCTGGCGATGCCGGAAGCGGTTCTGCGCAAGCCGGCGCCGCTCACCCTCGAGGAGCTCGACCTGATTCGGCAGCATCCGCAGATTGCCGCGGAGCTGATCGCCGGCGTGCCCTACCTCGCCGCTGCGTCGGAGCTGGTGCGGGACGCGCACGAGCGGCCGGACGGCCTCGGCTTTCCCAACGGATCCCACGAGGCGGACGTGGCCCTCGGTGCCCGGATCATCTGCGTCGCCGATGCGTTCGACGTCATGACGCGTCCGCGCGTGTTCCGCGACGCGATTACCGCGCGCGAAGCGGTGCTGGAGCTCGAACGCTGCGCCGGCACGCAGTTCGACCCCGTCGTGGTCGCGACGTTCAAACGCCTGGTTCAGGGCTAGCCCGTGTACAATCTGCGGCAGTGCTCTCGTTTGAACCGGTCATCGGACTCGAAATCCACGCGCAGCTGCTGACCGCCACCAAAATTTTCTGCGGCTGCTCTACGCGCTTCGGCGCCGAGCCGAATACCGCGCTGTGCCCGGTGTGCGCCGGGCTTCCCGGTGCGCTGCCGGTGCTGAACGGGCGGGCCGTGGAGCTCGCAACGCGCGCCGCCCTTGCGCTCGGCTGCCGCGTCCACACCGAATCCATCTTCGCGCGCAAAAACTATTTCTATCCGGACCTTCCGAAGGGCTACCAGATCTCCCAGTACGATCGGCCGCTCGCGACGGACGGGGAGATCTCCTTCAGCGCCGACGGCCGGACGGTGCGCGTCGGCATCACGCGCATCCACCTGGAGGAGGACGCGGGCAAGTCGCTGCACGACGTCCAGGCGGACGCATCGCGCTGGACGCACCTCGATTTCAATCGCAGCGGCGTGCCGCTGATCGAAATCGTCACCGAGCCCGACCTGCGGTCCGCCGCCGACGCGGCGCAGGCGTTCAGCCGCGTGCGCGAAGTCCTCGTGGCGCTGGGTGTTAACGACGGAAACATGGAAGAGGGCAGCCTGCGCTGCGACGCGAACGTCTCGGTACGCCCCGCCGGCGAGTTGGCCTTCGGCGTGAAGACAGAGCTGAAGAACCTCAACTCCTTCCGCCACGTCCAGCGCGCGATCGAGTTCGAGATCGACCGGCACGTCAAGGCGCGGCAGGACGGCACGCGCATCGTGCAGGAGACACGGCTCTACGATCCGGCGTCGGGACGCACCACCGTCATGCGCACGAAGGAAGAAGCGGACGACTATCGTTACTTCCCCGAGCCGGATCTTCCGCCGCTGGTGCTGGACGTTGCGTGGGTCGAACAGATCCGCAGGACGCTGCCCGAGCTGCCCGGCGCGCGGCGCACGCGCTTCGTCGCCGAATACAAGCTTCCCGAGTACGACGCGGGTGTGCTGACGCAGTCGATGGCACTCGCCGACTATTTCGAGCGGGTCGCAGCCGCCAGCGGCAATCCAAAGGCCGCAAGCAACTGGGTCATGGGAGAGCTCACGCGGAAACTGAATGAAACCCGCGATCCGATCGAGCGCGTCCCGCTCGAAGCGGACGCGCTGGGGGAGCTGATCGCGCTCGTTGACAAAGGCACGATCACCGGGCCCATCGCCAAGGACGTGTTCGAGAAAATGTACGGCTCCGGCCGCCGCGCAGCTGACATTGTCAGCGCCGAAGGTCTCGCGAAGATCGACGACCAGGACGCGATCGACAAAATCGTCGTCGACGTCCTCGAAGGGCACGCAGCAACGGTCGCGGAGTATCGCGCGGGCAAGATCAAGACGTTCGGGTTCCTGGTCGGGCAGGTCATGAAGGCCACGGCGGGGAAGGCCGATCCGGCACGTGTCAACGAAAGCGTGCGCCGCGTGCTCGGCATGCCGGCGGTGAAACCGTGATCGAAGCGCAGAACGTTTCCAAGATGTACGCGCGCGGCGTGTATGCCTTGCGCGAACTGTCGTTGCGCATCGACAAGGGAGAGTTCGTTTTCCTGACCGGCCCGAGCGGCGCCGGCAAGTCGACGCTGCTCCGATTGCTGCTGCGCGAAGACATTCCCACGGAAGGGCGGCTGCTCGTCGGCGGACGCGATCTCGCGCGACTGTCGCGGCGCCAGGTGCAGGCCTATCGCCGCTCGATCGGATTCGTGTTCCAGGATTTCAAGCTGCTGCCCAATAAGACCGTGCTCGACAACGTCGCGTTCGTGCCGCGCGTGCTCGGGATGGCGGCCTCGCAACAGCAGCGGCGGACGTTCCAAGTGCTCAAATGGGTCGGCCTTCAGCACCGCATGAACGCGTTCCCGCTGGAGCTGTCCGGCGGCGAGCAGCAGCGCATCGCGATCGCCCGCGCCCTCGTCAACGATCCGGTGATCATCCTCGCAGACGAGCCCACCGGTAACCTCGATCCCGACCTTTCGCTCGAAATCATGAATCTCTTTCGCGAGATCAACGCGCGCGGGACGACGGTCCTCGTCGCGACGCACGATCGCGAACTGATTCGCCGGGTGGGACGCCGCACGCTCACGCTCGATCGCGGCAGTGTCGTGGAGGTCGCCTGATGCGCGCGCTCTCGTACTTCTTCAGCGAAGCCGGCGAGAGCCTCTGGCGCAGCCGCCGTGCGGCGGTGCTCTCGATGCTGACCATCGCAGCCGGACTCTTCGTCCTCGGCTTCTTCCTGATGGTGAATGCGAACATCGAGCGCGTGGTCGGCAGGTGGACGGACGCCGCGGAGCTCGCCGTCTACCTCCGCGATGACGTGCAGCCCGACCAGGTCGCGGTCGTAAATGACCTGATTACGAAGAGCGGTCTCACCGCGAGCGTGCAGTTCTATTCGAAGGACGAGGCGAAGAAAGAATTCGCGCGCGACTTTCCGGATCTCGCGGCCGCCGCGGCCAGCCTGGAGCGAAATCCATTCCCTGCGTCCTTCGCGGTCCGTCTCAACCCGCAGGCGCAGTCCTCCCCCGGCGCGGTCGAGAACATGGCCGCGACGCTCAACGGTGTCGCGGGTGTCGCGGACGTCCGCTACGACCGCACCTGGATTGCGCGGTTAAGTTCCACGATCCGCGCGATCCGCGGGGTCGGTCTCCTCATCGTGCTGCTGATGGCGCTCGCCAGCGCCATGACGGTCGCCAACGTTGTCCGGCTGACCGCCATGGCGCGCCGTAACGAAATTGAAATCATGCAGCTGGTCGGCGCTCCCTTTGCCTACATCCGCGGGCCATTCATTGCGGAGGGATTGATACAAGGGGGCATGGGGGCCGTCGTCGCCGTAGCCCTATTGCTCGCGACATTTGCGGCGATCCGCGCCCGCTATGGCGCCTTCCTGGCCGACGCGGTGGGACTCACCGGCGTCGCATTCGTGCCTACGCAAATCCTGCTGCTGCTCGTCGTCGGCGGGATGGCCCTTGGGTGCCTGGGTGGCTTCGTGGTCGCGCGAGCGGTCCGCTGAGCTTTTACCGATCCGTTGACACGAACCCGGATGCGCGTCTAGACTCGATCTATCCGTCAGCATATGTCCCAGGCGAGGAGTCGCATGGCACGCTTTGTCAGCCCGGTTGGGATTTCGAGCGCTCCTGTTCTGGCCGACTTCTATCGCGAGGAGTTCCTCAAGCACCGTGAGTGCTTGGCGCTCCAGCGCGAGTACTACTCCGAAAGAGCGATCACCGACGCCGACGGCGCGATCGCGCGCATCTTGAATCAGCTCGAACACCTTTGCGCGAAAGACGACGCGGACAAGGTGATGAGCACGCTGCTTCGGAAGTTTGACGTCGTGACGAACCTGTCCGGCTGGTCGGATCCGAAGAACTATCACTGACCCTTCTCGACGATCTTCGGATTATTCTTCACGCGGCGCTCGACGCCTGCGATTCCGCCACGCTCCTCACGCGCGCGCTCGCCGCGCATCCATTTTCAGGCCCGGAAATCTTCAACGTCATCGCCGCCGGTAAGGCCGCGCAGCGGATGGCCGACGCGTTCATGGCGCGCTACGGCGCGCGCACGCGGGAGCTTTTGGTGGCGCGCGGAGGGCATCCCCTGCCGGATGCAGAGAGCTTCGCGTCCGGAGCCCGTGCGTTGAGCCTGGCGGATGCCAATCGCGAGCGCGGGGAAACCCTCGTCGTACTGCTGTCCGGCGGCGCGTCGGCGATGCTTGCCGCGCCCGCAGAGGGAGTGACGCTGGAAGAGAAGATCGAGGTCACTCGACGGCTGCTTCGGAGCGGACTGCCAATCGCGGAGATGAACGCGATCCGCAAGCGCCTGTCTGCAATCAAAGGCGGGCAGCTCGCCGTACGCGCGGGGCGGTCGGTCACGTTCGCGATCTCTGACGTGCACGCACCGATCGAGGACGACCCGGCCGTGATCGGCTCCGGGCCCACCGCCGTCGATCCTTCCGCATCCGTAGACGCGCAGTTCATCCTTGCCGGCTCGCGCCGCGATGCAATGAAGGGCGCTCGTGAGGCGGCGGAGCGGCTTGGTTACGCGGTCGACGTGATCGAGCCGCCGGTGCTGGGAGAAGCGCGCGACGCGGCCGCATCATTCGCCGCGCATGCCGCCGCGGCCGCAAGGAAGGCGGCGGGGCCGCTATGCATCATCGCGTCCGGAGAGACGACCGTGAAGCTGCCGATGGAGGGGAATTACGGCCGGGGCGGGCGGAACCAGGAGTTCGCGCTTGCCGCCGCCGCCCATCTCGAGGGATTGACCAACTACGTGCTGGCGAGCGTCGGCACCGATGGAATCGATGGCCCGACCGATGCCGCCGGTGCAATCGCCGATTCAACGACGATCGCTCGCGCGCGCAATAAGGGCCTGGACGCGGCACGCGCGCTCCAGGCCCACGATACGTATTCGTTGTTCAAAGAACTCGACGATTTGATTGTCACCGGGCCGACGCAGACGAACGTCGGCGACCTGCAGATCGTGCTTACTTCAGGATCGTTGCGGTGACTTCGACCGTGATCTTGCGGTCCGACACCGGGTCTGCCGCCTGTGAGACGACCATTGGTTTGCCGGACTCGAGGATCAGCGCAAGTCGCTGGCTGAGTGATGCCATGCCTGGCTCGATCTCTTCCTGATTGCCGACCGCCTTTGGCATGTATTCGAGCCCGAGGTTGACGAGCACCTTGCTGCCGGGCTCCTTCACGAGGATTGACGGACGGGCATCCACGTTGATCGTGACGGTGCGGTAGTTATAGCTCGCGGGGCTGCCGGGCATCTTGACGGGGACGCTGGCGCTGCTCCGGATATTGGTGTTCTGGCGGTCGCTCGCGATCATCGATACGACCTTCTTGGCCGGCTGGTTGGTGCCGGTTTGATCCGTGATCGATACTTCGATACGGATGTTGAACGGCTGCGCCGGCGGCGCCGGCGCCGCCTTGACGGCGGCCGCGGCTGGCTTCTGTTTCGTCTCCCCGGGCTTCTGCGCGGCGGCCCCCGGCGTAGTCTGCGCGCCCACGGCCGCTGCGCTGAACGCCACGGCGAACATCACGCTTACAACCTTCTTCAACATACGCTCCTCAATTCCGCCGCGCGGGCGGATTCAACGGTGCGACCTGCACCTCGGCTATCGGGTCCAACGGACGCACCGCGATTTCCGCGGGCGCAATAACGTGCCGCGCCATCGGCGCAACTTCGATCGGCGTGATCGTCTCGAGCGGCGCAATATGGCTCATCGCGCCCGTCGCGGGATCGACCGTCGCGGCGATTACGACGCGCTCCGCCGCGTGCGGCGTCCGCGCAGCGCGTCTCGATCTGACGGCATGCGACGGCGCGCTCGCTCGCGCAGCCCTCGGCATGCTGACGCTCGCTGATGATGGATTCGCCGGCGTTCCCCGCGTTTCGATGCCGGCGACACGCGCCGTATCCGGCGGCGATACGGGCGCTTTCGACGGAAGAAGCGCGACGATGAGGACCGCAGTTGCCGCGAGCGGGACGACGCTCCAGAGGATCTTCCGCCTGAAGGCGGAAGCCACTAAGGCACTGGAACCGCCACCTGCCTCAATCCGCCGCAATACGCGTTCGCGCAGATCCGCACGCGGCTCGACGTCGAGCACCTCGCGCACCGCGCGGTCGATTGCGGCGTCGAACTTCCCGCCTCCGCCAAGGCTACGGCGGAC
>DASPXV010000047.1:0-46557 GCA_035637115.1 Vicinamibacterales bacterium | reverse complement strand
CGGGGCCCGGCCAATCCGATCGCGCTCGACGGACGCGCGCTGTCCGGCACGACGGGCGCGGTGCTCGATCCGATCGGCGCGCTGCGCGAGCGCATCCGGCTCGCGCCCGGTGCCATGATCCGCGTGACGTTTGCAACCGGTGTCGCCGCCGACCGGACGACGGCACTCGCACTGGCGCGAAAGTATCGAGACGGCAGCGCCGCTGCCCGCGCGTTCTCGATGGCCTTCACCCACGTGCACATCACGCTGCAGCACCTGGGCATCACCGACGAGCACGCGATGCTGTTCGAGCGCCTCGCGTCGCGCGTGTTTGGACTGGACACTTCGTGCAGCAACCCGGCCGATCTCGCGCGCAATTCGCTCGGCCAGCAGAACCTGTGGGGCTATGGCATTTCAGGCGACCTGCCGATCGTGCTCGTCCGGATCACGAAAATCTCGTCGCTGCCCCTCGTGCGCCAGCTCCTGACCGCGCAGGAGTACTGGCGCGTCAAAGGATTGCGCGCCGATGTGGTGATCCTGAACGAGCATCCCGCGGAGTACCTCGACGAGACCCAGAACTTCCTGTCGCGGCTGGTGCAGGAGCCGCCATGGGTCAGCTGGTTCGAGAAGCCGGGCGGCGTGTTCCTGCTGCGCACCGACGGAATGGCCGACGCGGATCGCCGTCTGCTGGCGGCCGCCGCCGCCGTCGTCCTTCGCGGCGACCTTGGCGATCTGGCGACGCAGCTCGAGCGGCCGGCGCCCTGGCTGCACGCCGGCCACGACGTGCCGGCGTCCGCCGATCTGCGCGAACCGGAACCGGCCTCCGCACCCGTGACGGTACCACCGCTCGTCATGGAGAACGGGCTTGGCGGCTTCACCGCCGATGGCCGCGAATACGTCGTCGTGCTCGACGGCGAACGTGAAACGCCGCTCCCGTGGTCCAACGTCCTGGCGAATCCGGAGTTCGGGACGATCGTGAGCAGCTCCGGCGCCGCCTTCACCTGGGCCGGCAACAGCCGCGAGAACAGGCTGACGCCGTTCGCCAACGATCCTCTTCTCGATCCCACGGCGGAGGCCCTGTACCTGCGGGATGAGGACTCCGGCGCGGTGTGGGGCGCGACCCCGGCGCCGCTTCCGAGGCGCGCGGACGGCGGCCGGTGGCTTGTCCGTCACGCCGCCGGCGTCACCCGCTTCGAGCGCGCCGTCGCGGGACTCGAACAGGCGCTGGCGGTCTTCGTCGCCCCCGAGGATCCGGTGAAGCTGGCGGTGCTGACGCTCACCAACACGGGGACCGAGCGGCGACGCCTCAGCGTAGTCGGGTACGTCGAGTGGTGCCTGGGCCCGCCGCGCGCCGGCGAGCGGCGCTTCGTGGTTACGGAGATGGACGGCGACACGGGCGTGTTATTCGCTCGCAACACGTACAACACCGAATTCGGCGAGCGCGTCGCCTTCTTTCGCGCCACCGCGAAACCACGCTCGCACACCGGCGATCGCGCCGAGTTCGTCGGACGCAACCGCACGCTGGCCGCGCCCGCGGCGCTCTTCCGCGATCGGCTCGAGGGGCGAACCGGCGCCGGCCTGGATCCCTGCGGCGCGCTGCAGCTGCCTCTCGAGATCGCCCCTGGCGAATCGCACACCGTGGCGTTCGCGCTGGGGCAGGGGCGCGATCGAGCTCACGCCGTCGAACTGGCGGCTCGGTACGGGTCGGTCGCGCAGGCGGAATCGACGCTGACGTCGGTCGAGCGCATGTGGGACGAAACGCTCGGCGCCGTTCAGGTCCGCACGCCTGACGATTCGTTCGATCTCATCGTGAATCGCTGGCTCGTGTACCAGACCCTGAGCTGTCGCGTGTGGGCGCGCAGCGGGCCCTATCAACCCGGCGGCGCCTTCGGCTTCCGCGATCAACTCCAGGACGTACTCGCGCTCATGCACGCGCGTCCGGATCTCTGCCGCGCGCACCTCCTGCATGCGGCGTCACGGCAGTTTCTCGAAGGGGACGTACAGCACTGGTGGCATCCACCGAGCGGACGGGGAACGAGGACGCGCTGCTCGGACGATCTGCTCTGGCTGCCGTACGCCCTCGCGGGTTACGTTTCCCAGACCGGCGACGAGTCGGTGCTCGATGAAACGGTCGCATTCCTCGAGGCGCCGCTGCTCGCGCCGGATCAGGCGGAAGCCTACATTCTGCCGCGCGTGTCCGCGGAGTCGGCCTCGCTGTTCGAGCACGCCGTCCGCGCCATCGGGCACGCGCGAAAGTACGGCGCGCACGGCCTCCCGCTCATCGGATCGGGGGACTGGAACGACGGGATGAATCGCGTCGGGCATGCCGGTCGCGGCGAAAGCGTGTGGCTCGGCTGGTTCCTGGTGACCGTGCTGAATGAGTTCGCCCCAATCTGCGAGCGCCGCGGACGGCGCGATCTTGCCGTCGCCTACCTGGACGAGGCACGCTGGCTGGCCGGGATGCTGGAGCTCGCCTGGGACGGTGACTGGTATCGCCGCGCCTACTTCGACGACGGATCGCCGCTCGGGTCCGTACAGAACGAAGAGTGCAAGCTGGATTCGCTGACGCAATCGTGGTCGGTCATCTCGCACGCCGCGCAGCCGCGCCGCGCGCAGCGCGCGATGGATGCCGTGCGGGCGCATCTGGTGCGCCGCGACGCCCAGATCGTGCTCCTGCTCACGCCGCCGTTCGATCGTATGGTGCACGATCCCGGCTACATCAAGGGTTACCTTCCTGGCGTCCGGGAGAACGGCGGCCAGTACACGCACGCGGCGCTCTGGACCGTGATCGCGCTGGCTGGCCTCGGGATGGGCGACGAGGCGATGGAGCTGTTCCACATGCTCAACCCGATCAATCACATGCGCACGGCGGAGGACACCGAACGATACCGGGTCGAACCGTACGCCGTCGCCGCCGACGTCTACGCGCATCCGATGCACGTCGGCCGCGGCGGGTGGACGTGGTACACGGGTTCGGCCGGGTGGATGTACCAGGCCGCGGTTCGGGCCCTGCTCGGGCTCCGGCGAAGCGGCGCGACCGTCAGCGTGAATCCGTGCATCCCTGCCGTATGGCCACACTACGCGCTCGACTGGAAGGTCGGTCGAACGCGGTATCGATTCACGGTATCGAATCCCGGGCATCGGTGCTGCGGCGTCACATCGGCGGCGCTCGACGGCACGGCGGTCGACGCGGCCGCAATTCCGCTGAACGACGATGGTGGGACGCACGAGGTCACGATCGTGCTCGGCGCTGAGGCAGGCACCGGCATAGGTGCGGCGGCTGACAGCGGGCTAACCGCTAACCGCTAACTGCTAACTCTGTCCTCGATCATCGCAGCGATCGTCTCGGCGCCATTGGTCGCCGGCCGCTCCGGCGGTGCCGGCGCGTGATACGCGCGCTCGATCGCGGCGCGCCAGCGGCCCGCCAGCAGCGCCTCGTTGTCGATGAACGCGCAGCGCAGGTAGCGCGGCATCTCGCCGACGAAGACGTCGTACTCGGCGAAGCGCCCGCGTGACGTGTAGACAAGAGCGGTGCCGTTCGCGATGCACTCCGAGACGATGCCGTAGCCGGGCTTGGTCATCACGACGTCCACGGCGCGGACCAGGTCCTGGTATTTGAGGCCTGCGTCGTAGACCGCGGAATCCTGCACGCCGCGCACCACTTCCCAGCCGTCCGGCAATTGAACCGAATCGAGATCGAGCCCGCTGATGCCGTAGCCGCCGAACGACGGCAACACGAGCCGCCTGTCGAGTGACAGCCCGAGCCGGTCGCGCGCCTCGCCGCGATCCAGGCGGGAACGGCGCGCCACGAACGGCACGTCGGTGATGACATCGAACGCTTCGAACCCGCCGTGCAGCGGCATGCGCCATGCCTCACGCGCCAGACGGTAGGCGGACTGCATTGCCGGCAGAAGACTCGGCGCGTCGCCGAGATACTCCGCATAGCCGGCGTAGATCCAATCCCACGTGAAGTTGCAGGCGACGACGGACGGCATTCCGGCGCGAGCCGCGGCCGCGCAGGCGAGCGGAGGCGCATCGCTGATCACGAGATCAATCGCGCGCGCCTGAAGCTGCGCCGCCTCCGCGTCCGCACGCGCATCCAGCGTCGCATAGAACGTGGCCGCCGCCTCGATGGTCGCGCGAGGATCCAGCTGCAGGCTGTCGATCTGGACGACGCCGGTGTCGGTCGGGCGGTCGTCGAGCTCGAAGGCAGGCTCGATGGTGCGGTCGAGCAGCCAGCGCGCCGCGGTCGACCGTACGAAGATCGCGACGTCCGGTCGACGCCGCGCGAAGACGTTGATGATCTCGACTTGCCGCGCGAGGTGGCCGAAGCCGTGACCGCTGATGTAGAACGCGACGGCCGCCACGCGTCAGGAGCGCGCGGCGGCCGCGGGCATCGCGACGACTTCCGGCAGCGCCACCTTCAGCACGTCGTCGAGCGTCGTGGCAGGCACGAACGTCATGTCGCGCCGCACTTCTTCCGGCAGCTCGACCAGGTCCTGCGTGTTTCCCTGGGGAAGGATCATCGTCTTGATGCCCTGGCGGCGCGCCGCCATCGACTTTTCGCGAATGCCTCCGACCGGCAACACGAGACCCGAGAGTGTGATCTCTCCCGTCATGGCGACGTCGGAACGGACCGGCGTGCCGCGCGCGGCCGACACGATGGCAGTGGCCATCGTGACGCCGGCAGACGGACCGTCCTTCGGAATGGCTCCGGCGGGCACGTGGATGTGGAGGTCCTGCTTGCTGAGCGTCTCCGGCGTGATGCCGAGCGCTACTGCCTGCTGGCGCACGTGGCTCAACGCCGCGCGCGCGGACTCCTGCATCACGCTTCCGAGCTGGCCGGTGAGCGTCAGGTGTCCGCTTCCGCCGGGCAGCAGCACCGCCTCGATGTAGAGCACGTCGCCACCCACTTCGGTCCACGCAAGACCTGTCGCCACGCCCGGCCGTGAGAGCCGGAACGCCCCTTCCGATCGGAAACGCGCGGGCCCGAGGTACTCGGACACGTCCTTCGCTGTCACGTGCCCGACGTGGGCGGGATTCGCGGCGACCCGCGCCGCCACCTTGCGCGCGAGCGTGCCGATCTGCCGTTCCAGCGTGCGCACGCCGGCTTCGCGCGTGTACTCGGCGATCACGCGCCGCAACGCATCGTCATCGATGATCAGCTGTTCGGGTTTGAGGCCGTGCTCCTCGCGCTGCCGCGGCACGAGATACATCTTCGAGATGTGGATCTTCTCCTCCTCGGTGTAGCCGGTGAGCGAGATGATCTCCATGCGATCGAGAAGCGCGGGATGGATGGTGCCGAGCTGGTTCGCCGTCGCGATGAACAGCACGTTCGACAGATCGAGCGGCACTTCGAGATAGTGATCGCGGAAGGTGTGGTTCTGCGCGGGGTCGAGCACCTCGAGCAGCGCGGACGCGGGATCTCCCTGGACGCCGACGGAGACCTTGTCGATCTCGTCGAGCATCAGCACGGGATTGATCGAGCCGGCGGACTTGAGCGCCTGCACAAGCCGTCCGGGCATCGATCCGATATAGGTGCGCCGATGCCCACGGATCTCCGCCTCGTCGCGCACGCCGCCGAGCGAGATGCGCACGAACTTGCGATTCATCGACCGCGCGATCGATTGGCCAAGCGACGTCTTTCCAACGCCAGGAGGTCCCACGAAGCACAGAATGGGACCTTTCATGTCCCCTTTGAGCTTCCGGACGGCGAGGTATTCGACGATGCGCTCCTTGACCTTGTCGAGATCGTAATGATCCTCGTCGAGGACCTTGCGCGCTTCCAGGGGATCGAGACGGTCGTCCGTGCGCTTCGACCAGGGCACCTCGAGAAGCCAGTCGAGATACGTGCGGATCATCTGGTATTCCGGCGCCGCGGGGGTCATGCGCTCGAGCCGATCGACTTCGCGATTGGCGACCGTCGCGACGTGTTCCGGCAGGTTTGCATCGGTCACGCGCTTGCGCAGCTCCGCGCTTTCGCCGTCCCCCTCGCCCAGTTCGGTCTGAATCGCCTTCAGCTGCTGGCGCAGGAGGTACTGGCGTTGCGCGTCGGTCATCTCCTTCTCGGCGCGGGACTCGATTTGCCCCTTCAGTTCGAGCACGTCGATCTCGCGCGCGAGCGCGGCGGCCACCGCATCGAGTTTGACCGCGATGCTGTTCTCCTCGAGCAGCCGCTGCTTGTCCTCCGGCTTCATGTCGAGAAGGCTGGCGAGCAGGTACGCAATGCGCAGCGGATCGTCGAGCGACGTGACGAGCGTGCGGATGTCGGGCGACAGCCCCGTCGCGAGCGACAGCGCGCGATCGACGAGCTCCTGCAGGCGGCGTACGTGTGCGTCGATCTCGAGCGAACGTTGCGAGGGCTCGGGCAGCGCCTTGATGAGCGCCGTCATGTAGCCCTTCTCGTTCTGCAGGAACTCCGCACGCGCGCGCGCCACGCCTTCCACCAGCACGCGCATGCCTCCCTGGGCCTTCGCCATCTGCCGGATGATCGCGACGGTGCCGACGCGCTCCAGATCGTCTCCCCCTGGCGCATCATTGTCGTTCTTCTGCAGGAGGAGGAGCACCATGCGATCGCCGGCAAGTGCCTTGTTCACTGCCTCAACCGACACCGCACGGCTCACGCCGAGAGGTGCGACCGTGAGCGGCAGCACGACGGCACCGCGCAGTGGAACTACGGGCAGTTCGTTGGGAAGTGCAGGAGAATTCTGCGTCGTCTCAGCCATTCAGTGTTTCTTCATTGCGGGCGCCGGCCCGTCCGCGACGATCCAGGCCGCCCGTGCGGCCAGCCGCGCCACGCGGGCCAGCTTGCCAAAATCGATCCGGGCGGTATCGTCGTCCGGCGTGTGATAGTCGGGATGCAGCCCGGTCGTCAGAAACAGCGCGGGAATCCCATGCGACAGGAAAGGCCAGTGATCGGAACGTTTGAGCAGGTCCTGGGCGCCGACGTCGTAATCCTCGAGAAGCGTGAGTCCAACCGCGTCGTTCGCGTCGCGCAGCTCCGCCGCAAGCTCCGGGCTCAGGCTGTATCCGAGAACGTGAAGCGTGTTCAGACTCGTTGCAGGGTCGACTTTTGGCAGACCGAAAAACCGCCAGTTGTTTGGATCGGGAATTTCTTCGTGCCGTCCGACCATATCGAGGTTGAGGTTCGCGATGACGCGGCGGTTCGGCTGCGGTGATGTGACGAAGGCTTCCGCCCCGAGCGAGACGTCTGCGAGCGGCGCACCATCCTGCTGCGTGACGCGCAACCTGGCGTGGGCGCCTGGAGACGGGCGGTAAATCAGCACGGACTGGTAGCACGAGCCGGCGGCCCCCGCGGGCGTGACGCCGTTCTGCTGGAGCGTCGAACAGATGAATTCTTCGGCGGCGCGATTACCTGGATCGCCGACGCCGCGGCCGCCGAAATCGTCGCCTGCCAGCGTCCCGACATAGCCGCGCAGTGCGTCGGCCGAGACGCGTTCGACCGCGCGGACGGCGGCATCGGGCAGCCGCGAGGACCCCGGCCACGTCGCGGCGCACCACGCAAGCAGAAGCGCGGCAATTCGACGAAGCGCCATCTGCCAAGGATAACGCAGCCGCGGGGTATGATCGGGATTGACGATTGGCGATGCCGGTTGCCGATTGACGGATTGCCGAGTGTGGATTGCTGAATCGAGTTGCGATTAGCGGCATTGGTGTCGTATCTCCGTACGGTCTCGGGCGCGAGCGGTTCTGGTCCGGCGTGAGCCGCGGCTGCAGCGCAACCCGCGCGATCAGCGACTTTGACGCGTCGCCGTTCCCGTGCCGTGTTGCCGCGCCGGTGCCCGAAGGGCTGACGATCGAGGATGCGCTGCCCGTCGACCGCGCGAACGGGAACGGGAATGGGCGTCCGGATCCGCGCCGCTACTCACGCGCATCGCTCATCGCAGTGCTGGCCGCGTCGGAAGCGTGGGCCGACGCCGGACTGCGCCTCAACGAGCCTGGCGCCGGAGTGCTCGTCGGCAGCGGCGCCGGGGGCATCGACGTGGCCGAGCGGCAGTACTTCGAGTTCTTCAACGAGGGCTGGAAGCGCGTCACGCCGTACGCAATCCCCGTCTCGATCGTCGGGATGATTTCGAGCGAGATCTCCATCGCGCTCGAGCTGCACGGCATCAGCCACGTCATTTCGACGGGCTGCACCAGTTCAACGGATGCGATCGGCTACGCCGCTTCCCTGATCCGGGCCGGAGAAGCGGACGTGATCCTGTCCGGGGGCGCGGATGCATGCGTGACGCCGGGGATGATCTTCGGTTTCTCGAAGATGCGCGCCGTGGCCACGAAATACAACGACACGCCGTCGGAAGCCTCGCGTCCGTTCGATCTCGAACGCGACGGCTTCGTGCTGGGTGAAGGCGCGTGGATGGTGGTGCTCGAGCGGGAGGACCGCGCCCGCGCGCGCGGCGCCACGATCTACGCGACGATCGACGGCTACGGATCCACGTGCGACGCGTACCATCGCGTCCAGATGGATCCGGACGGCGAACAGATCGTCCGTGCGATGGCGCTCGCCGTCGAACGCTCCGGTCGCGCGCTCGAAGAGATCGGTTACGTCAACTATCACGGCACGTCGACCGTCCTCAACGATGCGGTGGAATCGCGGTGCGTCCGGCGCCTGTTCGGCGCGCGGGCGGACGCGGTACCTGGCTCGTCGACGAAATCGATGATCGGCCATCCGCAGGGCGCCAGCGGCGCCGCGGGTATCGTCACCTCCGCCCTCGCGCTCTCGCGTGGATTCCTTCCGGCGACGATCAACCAGCGCTCCACGGATCCCGCGTGCGACATGGATTTCATTCCCAACCATGGACGCGCCGCGTCACCCGCCGCCGCGCTGTGCAATTGCCTCGGCTTTGGATCGAAGAACAGCGCGATCATTCTGGGTATGGCCCGTTCATAACCGATGTTTGACGTGATCGTTTGCGGCGCCGGGCCTGCGGGCTCTGCAGCAGCGACGGTGCTGGCGCGCGGAGGCGCGCGCGTGCTGATGCTCGATCGCGCGAAGTTTCCACGCAACAAGCTGTGCGGCGACACGATCAATCCGGGCGCGGTCGCGATCCTGAAGAGCCTCGACCTGTTCGAACGCATCGAACCGCTGGCCATTCCCGTGGACGGCATGATTGTGACAGGGGAGCGCGGCGTCCGTGTGCGCGCGGCATACGGGCCCGGCGCGCGCGGCTTCGCGATCCCGAGGCGCGATCTCGATCACGCGCTCGCGCAGGCCGCCGTCGCCGCGGGCGCGCGGTTCGAGGAGGGGGTGCTGGTGCGCGGACCCCTGGTCGATGACGCCGACGGAGCGCCGCGCGTTCGAGGTGTGATCATCGCGGGTCGGAACGGCCGTGACATTCGCGTGCCGGCGCCGCTCGTTATCGCGGCGGACGGCCGCCGCTCGCGGCTCGCGATCCCGCTCGGGCTCACCAGCCACCCCGCGCATCCGCGCCGCTGGGCGATCGGCGCGTACTTCGCCGGCGTCGCCGGCGTCACCGGCTTCGGCGAGATGCACGTGCGCCGCGGCCGCTATGTGGGAATCGCGCGCGTGCCCTCCGGCCTGACCAACGTGTGTCTCGTGGTTCCGCGTCCGGTCTCGCTCCGTGATCCACTCGCGATGATCGCGGACGTTGTCGCGGCGGATGTACAGCTGCGCGATCGTTTCCGCGACGCCCGCGTCGTGACATCCGGGCTCGTCGTCGGGCCGCTCGCGCTCGACGCCTCGCGCGCGGGGATGCCCGGTTTGCTGCTGGCAGGGGACGCCGCGGGGTTCATTGATCCGATGACCGGCGACGGCCTGCGGTTCGCGATTCGCGGCGGCGAGCTCGCCGCGGCTGCGGCCCTGGCCGCGCTCGCGGGCAAGCTCTCCCGCCCGCACGAGCGGCTGGCGCACGAGCGCCGCCGCGAGTTCTCCGCGAAGTGGCGCTTCAACCGATCGCTGCGCCGCGTGGTCGATCGCGCCATCACTGTCGATCTCGCGACGCTGGCGGCGCGCGCTGCCCCCTGGATTCTTCAGCGCACCATCGCCTTCGCCGGGGATGTGCCGCGGTGATTGCGCTCGCCGTCGGCGCGATCCTCTTCGCGGCGATGCTGGGCGAGACGGCGCTCTCGCGCCGCCACGATCGCGTGCTGCGCGCGCGCGGCGCGATCGAGCCACGCGACGATGTCTATGCCGCCATGCAGTTCGCCTATCCAGGATCGTTTCTCGCAATGCTTGCTGAAGGTGCCTGGCGCGGCGTCCAGGCGGACACGGTGTTCTTCGCTGGACTGTTTGTGCTGGGATTTGCGAAGACGCTGAAATACTGGGCCATTGCGTCGCTCGGAGATCGCTGGACGTTCCGCGTGCTGGTGCCGCCGGGATCGCACCCGACGGTGCGCGGACCGTATCGCTGGATCGCGCATCCGAACTACGTTGCGGTCGCGGGGGAGATCGCCGGATGCGCGCTCGCGATGCGCGCGATGATCAGCGGACCGATCGCCTTCGTCGGCTTTGGTCTGCTGATGCTGCGCCGGATAAGAATCGAGGAAACCGCGCTGGCAGGGGAGTAGAATGTGCGCGGTATGCGATCGGATGAATCCGGCGGATAAACGCGCGCCTGGCTGGGCCCGCGCGCTCGACGCCGCGACTATCGCCGCGGCAATCCTTTGTCTCTTCGTCGTGCTCTTCGGCGGCTTCGCGTTTTACCTTGGCCCCGCGCGCCTGAAGATCCACACGCCGGCGCGTCTCCTCTTCATCGTCCTCGCGTTGATCGCGATTCGCCACGTCGCGCATCCCGCCGATCCCCTGCATCGCCGTCTTGCGCGCGGTCTCCGCGCGCGTGACGAAGGCTCGGCCGCATCGATCGTGCCGGCCGCCCTGTTGTCGCGTGCGGCGGTACTCCTCATCGGGTATTTCGCAGTCGTGACTATAGGCGTGCCGAGCTCGCTCGTCGGCTTCTCCGTCTCCGGAAATGCGATGGAGAATCTGCCCGCGCGGTTCGATGCCGGGTGGTACGGCGGAATCGCACTGGACGGTTATTACTTCGAAGGACGGTTCGACAAACAGCAGAACGTCGCGTTCTTTCCCGCGTTTCCGTTGCTCGAGCGCGCTTTCGGTTATCCGCTGGGCGCCTTTGCGCCGGGCGTGACGCGCGAAACGCGGATGACGCGGCTGCTCTGGGGGGGCGTGCTGATCTCGGTCATCGCGTTCGCGTGGGGCGCGGTGTACCTGTGGCGTCTTGCGCGCGATACGATCGGGGAGGCACATGCCGCTACCGCCGTGGCGCTGCTTGCCGCGTATCCTTTCGCCGTTTATTACAGCGCGCCTTACACCGAGTCCCTGTTCTTTCTTGGCTCGGTTGCGGCGATCTATCACTTCAGACGGACCGAGCTGATCGCCGCCGCGGCATGGGGTGCGCTGGTCGGCTTCACGCGTCCGAACGGCTGCTTCCTGAGCGTGGTGCTCGCCATCCTGCTCGCAGAGTCGCTATGGCGCCGACGCCATGAGATCTCCAAATTTCCAAATTCCCAAATTTCCAGATCTCTTCTGGCCGCATCCGCTCCCGGCCTCGCAATGCTCGCCTTCTCCGCCTACGTGCACCACTTGACCGGGTCCTATTTCGGATGGGCGCGGCTGCATGAAGCGTGGGGGCGATCGTACTCAGGCCTTGCGCCTGTCGAACGTGCGTATGGATGGATCACCGACGAAGGGTTGATGCACGTCGTTGAAGGTGTCCCGTACGACACGTTGAACAGTCTCGGCTTGATATTCGCGCTGGTCATGCTCTGGCCCGTGACACGGCGCCTGGGTTATGCGTTCGCCGGATTCATCCTTATTAATGTGGTACCGCCGATGCTCGCGGGCGGCGTTTTGTCGATGGGACGTCTCACCGGAACGCTCTTTCCGGTGTTTCTTGCGCTCGCCGTGACGATCCGCCCCCGTGCCGTCACACCTTTGGTCACCGCATTCGCCATTGGACAGGGACTTGCCACGGTCCTGTTCTTCACGTGGCGGCCACTCTTCTGAGCCGAGCGTCTAACACGGCATAAAGCCTGCTTGGGCTGCTCCGAGAGCCCTTGTACCGTGGTCTATAATCGGGCGAATTTCATGCGTCGTCTCTCCGGTCCAGCGAGCCTGCTGATCGTTTTTGCGCTGTTCGTCTGTTTCACCGCAGCCGGCTCAGCCGTGCGACGTCCGCAGGGCGCCGCGCCGACGGACGGGCCGTCTGCGCAGGCAGCAATCGCGCACGGCAAGCGTGACGCTGCGGAGAAGTTCGCGCGCGCAAAGGGGCCATCGGATCCGGCGTCGGCCGTGATCCTCGCGCAGCTCGCGATCGCGCGCGGGCAGTATCGCGACGCGCAGGCGCTGCTCGAACCGATCGCCGAAAAAGATGCGACGGGGGACGCGGCACTCGAGCTGGCGTTGCTCTACAGGCTCATCGGTCGAGCGGGGGATGCGCAGCCGATCCTGACGGCGATCCTGCGCTCGGGTGGATCTTCGTCCGATCCGGCCGTGCTGTTCCGCGCCGGGCGCGCGGCACATGCGATGAACCGCCCGCGCGACGCGAACAGTCTCTTCCGCGACGCGGAGCGCGCCGGTGCCGATCCCGCCGTGGTCGAAACCGCGTGGGGACGTCTCTTCCTGGAGAAATACAACAGCCCTGAAGCGCTGAAATCATTCAACGCGGCTCTCGAGGCTGACGCCGAATGGGCCCCGGCGCTCGCCGGCGTCGCGCGCGTGCTCGAGGACGAGGACCCGCCCAAGGCGGCGGAGGCCGCCACGCGTGCGCTCGCGATCGATCCGGACCTCGCCGATGCGCACCTGTTGCTTGCCGGTCTGCACCTGGATGACGACCGCGACGCGCAGGCACGGGCGGAGGTCGATAAGGTGCTCGCGTTCAATCCGGCACAGCTCGAAGCGCACTCGATGATCGCGGCGATGGCGTACGTGAAGGACGACAAGGCGAGCTTCGATCGAGAGGTGGCAAAGGTCCTCGAGATCAATCCAGCCTATGGCGAGGTCTACCGTCTGGCGGGACAGCACGCGGCAAGCCACTATCGGTTCGACGAGGCCGCTGCGCTTGCGGAGAAAGCGCTCGCGCTGGATCCGTCGAACAGCCGCGCCGCAGGAGATCTCGGCATGCACCTGCTGCGCACCGGCGACGAAACGGCGGCGCGGCGTGCGCTCGACCGCTCATGGCGCGCGGATCCGTACGACAGGGTGACGTTCAACCTGCTCAAGCTGCTCGACAATCTCGAGCAGTTCGTTACGGTGAAAGAAGGGGACGTCATCCTCAAGATGCACCGCGACGAAGCGCCGGTGCTTCGCGAGTACGCGATGCCGCTCGCGCAGCAAGCGCTGAAGACGCTCTCGGCCAGATACGGCTTCACGCCGACGGGACCGATCCTCGTCGAGATCTTCCCGGACCACGACGACTTCGCCGTCCGCAACCTCGGGCTGCCCGGCATGATCGGCGCTCTTGGCGCGTGCTTCGGACGCGTAGTGACGATGGATTCGCCGCGAGCGCGGACGCCGGGCACGTTCAGCTGGCAGGCGACGCTCTGGCACGAGCTGACGCACGTCGTCACGCTGCAGATGTCTAAGCAGCGCATCCCGCGCTGGCTCACCGAGGGCATCTCCGTGTACGAAGAAGGCAGACAGCGCGCAGAATGGGGCCGCGACATGGAGGTCACCTTCGCGCGCGCGATGGATCGCAACAAGGTGCTGAAGCTGCGCGACCTCAACGCCGGCTTCACGCGTCCGGATACGATCTCGCTTGCGTACTACGAGGCGTCACTGGTCGTCGATCACATCATCGCCACGCGCGGGCAGGCGGGGTTGAACGCGCTCGTCAAATCGTACGGCGATGGCGTCGACAATGAAACTGCATTGAAACGCGCGCTATCGACGGACGTCGATGCGCTGCAGGTGAGCTTCGACAAGGCGCTCGACGATCGCTTCGGCGCGATGCGCCGCGCCCTGCACGATGCTGACAAGCCGGTGGACGCGCGCTCCGCAGATGTGCTCAAAGCGGCCGCGGCCGCGAAGCCCGACAGCTACATCGCGCAGATCGCGTACGGCCAGGCGCTGGTGGAGGCGGGCGACGCAGGCGGATACGCGCCGCTCCAGCGCGCGGCGGTGCTCGTGCCGAACGCTCTCGGCCCGGAAAGTCCGCACGCGTTGATGGCGACGCTCGCCGAAAAGCTCAAGGACAGTCCGCGCGCGATCAAGGAACTGCAAGCGGTCCTCGCGTCGGACCATACGAACGTCGAGGCCGCAAGGAAGCTGCTCGGGATTGCGCAGGCAGCGAACGACGAGCGCGCCGTTTCGCTCGCGCTGGAGCGCGTCGTCGCTCTGGATCCATTCGATGCGTCGGCGCACACCGGCGCGGGACGGCTCGCGCTCAAGAGCCGCGATCATCTCGTCGCGATGCGCGAGTTCCGCGCCGCGCTTCAGACCGGCGCAGCGGACAAAGCGGCGGCACATTGCGACCTTGGCGAAAGCTACTTGCTGGCGGGCATGAAGGCTGAGGCGAAGAAGGAAGCGCTGGCGGCGCTCGAGATCGCGCCGAGCTTCGAACGCGCGCAGGAACTGCTGCTCAACGCGGTAGGTGGAACGAGCAGGTAATGAAGCGACTGTGCGGCGCGCTGGGTCTGGGGCTGCTCGGGGCAGCCCTCTGGCTCGGTACGCCCCTCGCGCAGCCCCCTCCGGTTCCCGCCACTCCCGATGCACGGTTCGCCGGTCTGCAGTGGACGTTCGTGCGCATCCACTACACCGCGTGGACCGTACCGCCGCGTTCCGGTTACAGCACCTACGACGAGCCGTGGTACATCGACGCGCCGGCCGCCGAGTGGAACCTGTCCCGCCGCGTCCGCACCGCGACCGCGATCCAGGTCAACGATCCCATCGACCTCACGCTGGAGAACGCGGAGCTGTTCGCGCATCCCTGGATCTACATGGTCGAGGCGGGCAACCTGCGGTTGAAAGACACCGAAGTGCCGATCCTGCGCGAGTACCTGCTGCGCGGCGGCACGCTCACGTTGGACGATTTCCACGGACCCATCGAGTGGGCGAACGTCGAGCGCGAAATGAAACGCGTGTTCCCCGATCGGAAGATCATCGACCTGCCGAAGGATCATCCGATTTTCAGCTGCTTCTACAAGATGGATGGCTTCCCGCAGACGCCGGGACTCGGCTCGTTTCTCCAGGGGCGGACGTGGGAGAAGGGGGGATACGTCGCGACGCTGCGCGCGATCGAGGACGACAACGGCCGCGCGATGGTGCTCATCAACTGGAACGTGGACATGGGCGACGGCTGGGAGTGGTCCAACGCGTCCGAGTATCCGGGCTACGTCAAGTACACGGCGATGGCCTACCGGATGGAAATCAACGAAATCATTTATTCCCTGACACATTGATGCACACCACCCAGCAGCAGGAAGGTCTCTCGGCCGTCGCCGAACGCGTGGCGCACGGACGCGAGCGAATCCTCGGAGAACTCCGGAAGGTCATTGTCGGGCAGGACGCGGTCATCGACCAGGTCCTGATGGCACTGTTCACCGGAGGACATTGCCTGATCACCGGCGTGCCGGGTCTCGCGAAGACGCTCCTCATCAAGACGCTCGCCGAGATTCTGGATCTCTCGTTCAAACGGATCCAGTTCACGCCCGACCTGATGCCGGCCGACATCACAGGCACCGAGGTGCTCGACGAGGATCAGGGGCACCGCAGTCTGCGTTTCGTGAAGGGGCCGATCTTCGCGCAGATCCTGCTCGCCGACGAGATCAATCGCACGCCGCCGAAGACGCAGGCCGCGCTGCTCGAGGCGATGCAGGAGTATCACGTGACCGCGGCCGGCCGGACCTATCAACTCGAGCGTCCGTTCTTCGTGCTCGCGACGCAGAACCCGATCGAGCTCGAAGGCACGTATCCGCTCCCTGAAGCGCAGCTCGATCGTTTCATGTTCAACGTCGTCGTGTCGTACCTGAGCGAAGACGACGAAGTCCGCGTGGTCACGCAGACGACGGGCGCGGATGCGCCGGCGCCGGCGCGCGTGCTGAGCGGCGCTGAAATCCTGGAGTACCAGCGGCTCGTGCGCCAGGTCGTCGTTGCGGAGGAAGTCGCGCGCTACGCGGTGCGGCTGGTCGATTCGTCGCGCCCCGGACGACAGGAAGACCTGTCGTTCGTGAAGGACTGGGTGAAGTGGGGCGCGGGACTGCGCGCCTCGCAGTCGCTGATCCTCGCGTCGAAGGCACGCGCGCTGATGCAGGGGCGCTATCACGTGGCGATCGCGGACATCCGCGCGCTTGCGCACCCGATCCTGCGTCACCGCGTCATCCCGAATTTCTACGCCGAGTCGGAGAAAGTCACGTCCGACATCCTGGTCGATCGGCTCATCGAGGCGGTGCCCGCACCGCGGAGCGGTATGTAACATGTCCGCCACCGCCGCCAGTCGCGACCTGCGCTTTCTCGATCCCGCCGTCATCGCGCGGCTCGGGTCGATGGAGCTGAAGGCGCGTACCGTGGTGGAAGGATTCCTGTCCGGGTTGCACCAAAGTCCGTACAAAGGGTTCAGCGTCGAGTTCGCCGAGTATCGTCAGTACCTGCCTGGCGACGACCTGTCGACGCTGGACTGGAAGGTGTTTGCGCGCACCGATCGCCATTACGTCAAGAAGTTCGAGGAAGAAACGAACCTCGAGTGCCACGTGCTGCTCGATGTGAGCGCGTCGATGGCGTATCGCGGCGGGGCCGCAATGAGCAAGGTCGAGTACGGGAGCGTGCTTGCGGCATCGCTCGCGTACCTGATGCACCGGCAGCGTGATGCGACCGGGCTGATCGAGTTCGACGATCGCATTCGCGGCCGTCTTCCCGCAAGCGCCCGCCCCGGCCATCTTCACGCGATCCTGCTCGCGCTCGACAAAGTGGCGCCCGGCACGAAATCGGATGTGGGGCGGCCGCTGCATCAGCTCGCGGAGGCGCTCGGCAAGCGCAGCCTCGTCGTGCTGATCTCCGACCTGCTCGACGAGCCCGATAGTGTCATCCAGGGTCTGAAACACCTGCGGTTCCGCGGCACCGACGTGATCGTGTTCCAGGTGCTCGACCCGCACGAGATTCAGTTTCCATTTCGCAGCGCGGCGCGGTTCACCGACGTCGAAAGTGCCGACGAAGTCACCGCGGATCCCGCGCGCATCCGTGAGGCGTATCTCGAGGCGATGGCATCGCTGCGCGCGCGGTACGAAAAAGACCTGCGCGGCGCGGGGATCGACTTCCTCAGTCTGGACACCGCGAAGCCGCTGGATTTCGCGCTCCTCGCGTATCTCGATACGCGTGCGAGGAGGAAGTAGGCAGTTACCAGTTACCAGTTACCAGTTCGCAGTTGGAGGTTACGGAGTAAACCGTGTCGTTTCTCAGTCCGCTGTATCTGATCGGCGCGGCGCTCGCCGCGATTCCGATCGTGCTGCACCTGCTGCGGCGCGACGTGGCGCCCCGCGTCCCGTTCACGGCGGTCAGCCTGCTGCGGAAGTCGTCGGTCGAACGGTCGCGCCGTCATCGGCTCCGCGATCTGCTGCTGCTCGCTGCGCGTGTGTGCGCCTTGCTGCTGCTGGCGGCGTCATTCGCGCGGCCTTATCTGGCCGGTGCTCCGCCGACAGGGCGGACGACCGTTATTGCCGTCGATCGCTCGTTCAGCATGGCTGCGCCGGGGCGCCGCGATCGCGCCCGCGCGCTGGCGCGCGAGGCGGCCGACGCTGCGGATCGTGCCGATCGGATCGCCGTGATTGCCTTCGACGATCGCGCCGACGTCGTCGCGCCCGCCGGGACCGCCGCGGACGCGCGAGCGGCAATCGTGTCGATCGAGCCGGGCTACGGCGCCACGCGGTATGCCGCGGCGCTCGACAAGGCGTCCGAACTGCTGGCGAACGAGGAGCATGGACGGATCGTGGTGGTGACGGACCTGCAGCGCAGCGGCTTCGACGCGGCCGGCGCCGTGTTGTCCGAGGGGATCGACCTGCTGGTGCGTGACGCCGGCGCGCCTGTCTCTAATCTTTCTGTAGGGAATGCAACGATCGATGCCGCGCGGCACGTCGCGACGGCCACGATCCGCAATAGCGGCGAAGAGGCACGCACCGCGGACGTAAAGGTCGTCATCGGCGATCGCGCCGCGGTATCGAAGCGCGTATCCATTCCGGCCAATGACGCGATGGACGTGTCGTTCGACGCGGGCGCGGATCTGCGAAGCGTCAGGATCTCAGTGGATGACACTGCCGGATACGCCGCGGATAACGAACGCTTTGGCGTGTTCGAGAGCCGCGGAGTGCCGCGCGTGCTCATTGTGACGGGCGGCCCCGCATCCCCTGCGGGCTTCTACCTGTCTCGCGCGCTGCAGGCCGACGCCGGGGAAGGACCGGACTTCGACGTCCGAACCAGCAGCGGCAGTGCGTTCGCCGCGACGCCGGCGGCAGAGGTGCGCGATCAGTCCGTCATCATGATGCTGTCCACGCACGGACTGGATCGCCGCGCGGGGGACACACTGCGCGCCTTCCTGGCCGCGGGCGGCGGTCTGTTCGTCGCGGCGGCGCCGGACGTGGATGCATCCGTGCTCTCGACGTTGTTGCAGTGGCAGCCGCAGTTCGCTCCTCGCGATGCGCGGCGTGCGCGCGTGCTGGCGGCGACCGACTTGCGACATCCCGTGTTCCGGCCGTTCGACGCCGTCGCGGCGAACTTCGGGCAGGTGCTGTTCCAGCGCGCGTGGGAGATCGATGCGGGCGCGGCATGGCGCGTCGCCGCGCGATTCACCGACGGCACGCCGGCGCTGGTCGAACGGCTCGTCGACGCGGAGCCGGGTCCAGAGGGCACGCCGGGGCGCGTGCTGCTGTTCGCATCGGACGTGGATCATCGCTGGAACGATTTTCCGCTGCATCCGACGTTCGTTCCGTTTACGCAGGAAGTCGCGCGATACCTTGGCGCGCGGCCGCCGATCGTGTCGTCGTACCTCGTGGCAGACGTACCACCGGGAACCCCCGCGGTACCCGGGTTCGCGCGCGTCGCGGGCCGGCCGGTCGCGGTGAACGTGGATCCCCGGGAAAGCAGCGTCGAGCGTGTGACACCCATCGAATTCCAGAAGCTCGTGACGCGCTCCGCTGCCGGGGCGCAGGCCCGCGGGCAACGGCTCGCGCGCGAAACGGAAGGGCAGCAGAACTATTGGCGCTACGGCCTCATGCTGCTCGTTGCCACACTTGTCGTGGAGGCGTTCGTTGGATCTCGATAACCTTCTGCACGGCATCCGGCGCCGCTGGCAGCGGTGCGTCGCGTTGCGCGCGGCCGCACGCGCGTGCGTGCTGGTCGCCGTGCTGCTTGCGGCGCCGGCGCTCGCCGAGCGCGCCGTTCAGCCGGGAGACACGGCGCTGCTCGCGCTCGGGACCACGGTTGTTGTACTGATAATCGCCGCGATCGCTATCAGCGCGTGGCCGTTGCGCCGCGCGCCGACGGATCGCCAGATTGCGCGGTTCGTCGAGGAACGCGCGCCCGAGCTCGACGACACGATCGCGACGGCCGTCGATCTGCGCGATCGTCCGGCATCGGAGCACTCGTTCGCGCCGCTGGTGGTCTCGGCCGCCGCGGCGCGCCTGCAGGCGATCGATCTTTCGCGCATCTTCGATCCCGCGGATCTCCGTTTCGCCGTGCGCCGTGCCGCGGGGGCGGCCTTCCTGCTCGTGCTCGCGCTCGTGATTGCGCGGCCGTTCCTCGCGAAAACCGCGCAGGTAGCCTACGTCCGGCTGTTGCCGGGTTCCGTCTCGGTGCATGTGAGCAGCGGGGACATGCGCGTGCCTGCCGGTCGCCCCGTGACGCTTGCCGCGCGCGTCGACGGCAAGCACGTCGCGCTCGATCGCATCGATCCGGTCGTCACGCTCGAGGCTGCCGGCGGCACCACAGTGACCCTGCCCATGAGCCGGGCGGGTGGCGGTTACGAACTGCAGATCACCTCCCTCGATCGCTCTTTCAAGTACACGGTGACGGCAGGCCCGGCGCGATCGCCGGCATACAGCGTGACCGCGCTGTTCCCGCCGAGAGTCCAGCGGATCGAGTTGCACTACGACTACCCGGCGTTCACGGGACTGAAGCCGCGCGAGGAACGTGACGGCGGCGACGTCTACGGCCCCGCGGGTACCCGCGTGCGCCTCGTCGTGCACGCGGATAAGCCCGTCGCGCAGGGACGGCTCGCATTCTCCGACGGCAAGAGCGCGATGCCGCTCGCGGCTTCAGGCGGCCGCACGCTCGAATCGACGCTGACCGTGAAGGATGAAGCGGCCTACCGCGTCGCGCTCGTCGACAGCGACGGACTCAGTTCTGAAGGGATCGAGTACTTCATCCGCGTGATGGACGATCGCCCGCCGGTCGTGCACATCCTGCGGCCGAGCGGCGACCAGCAGATCACGCCGCTCGACGAAGTGCCCATCGAGGCGCGCGCGGACGACGACTTCGGGATTGCCAGCCTCGAGATGGTCTATTCCGTCGGCGGCGGCGCGGAGAAGGTGGTGCCGTTCACGACGCTCGGCGGCACAGAGCTCGCGCGAATCGGCTCGCGCATGCTCGCGGCGGAAGACCTGAAGGTGAAGCCCGGCGACGTCATCGCCTACTACGCCCGCGCCCGCGACGTAGCGCGCGCGAAACAATCGACCGTGGCGCGGAGCGAGATCTTCTTCCTCGAGGTCAAGCCGTTCAACGAGGAGTACTCACTGGCACAGAGCCAGGCGGGCATGTCGGCCGCGACCGGCTCGCAGCTCGAAGGGCTGATCGCCGCGCAGAAGGAAATCATCAGCGCGACATGGAACCTGGAGCGGCGATCCGGCGCGGGGCGATCGGCGAGCGATATCAAGGACGTCGCCGATGCGCAGGCGGAGCTCAAGACGCGCGCGGAACAGGCCGCCGGCACCGCGCGGCAGCGCCGGCGCATCGGACAGCAGTTCCTGCAAATCGTTCTGCCGCCTGCCGGCGCGCAGACGCCGTCCGCGGCTGACGATCCCGTCCGCGCCGCCGTCGACGCGATGAACCGCGCGCTGCAGCAGCTTCAGACGCAGAAGACCGGCGGCGCCATCCCCCACGAGATGGCCGCGCTCAACGCGTTGCTGCAGGCGCAGGCCGAGATCCGGAAGCGGCAGATCACGCAGCAGCAGAACAACGGGGGAGGCGGTGGCGGCAACCGCCAGCAGCAGGATCTCTCGAACCTCTTCGACCGCGAATTGAAACGGCAGCAGCGCACCAACTACGAGAGCAAGGCGCAGGTCGAGACGCAGCCGGAGACCGCGAAGGGGGACAACGCGCTCGATCGGATCCGCGACCTCGCGCGGCGGCAGGAGGAGTTGAGCCACAAGCAGCGCGAGCTGTCCCAGGGCGGGTTGCCGCCGGAGGAGTTGAAGCGGCAGCTCGAGAAGCTCACGCGGGATCAGGAGCAGCTGCGACGCGACGCGGAACAGGCGCAGCGTGAGATGCAGCAGCAAGGGGCCAAGGGCGCCCAGCAGGATCTGAATCGCGCGCTCGAGCAGATGCGCGAAGCAGCGGCGCAGGGGCAGAGAGAGGACGCGTCCGCCGCGGCAGCCAAAGGGGAGGAGGCGGCCCGGCAGCTGCGTCAGGCGGAATCGCAGATGCAGAACGGCTCGACCGATGCGCACAAGCGCGCGCTCGGTGACTTGCAGCTCGAGTCACAGCAGCTCGCCGACGCGCAGCGCCGCGTGGCGAGCGAAGCCGAGCGCCTGGATCGCGAAGGCGGAGGCGCGGCCGACGCGCGGCGCCGCCTCGCGGGTGAAAAGGATCGGCTTGCGGAGCGCGTCGACGCGCTGCAACAGGCGGCGCAGCGGCTCGGCTCGGAGGCTGCGGGGGATCTCGGCTCGCAGAAGCTCGCGGACCGCATGCGCGCAAGCGCGAAGGGCATGCGCGAAGGCAAGGACGGCAAGCTCGCCCCCGCCGAGCAGCAGATCGCGGATGCGCTCGATAAGGTCGCGCGCAAGATGAACGGGATCGACGCCGGCGGCGCGAAAGGGGACACGCAGAAGCTCGCCGGCCAGCTGGACGAGGTCCGCGATGCGCGCGAGCGCCTCGCACGCCTCGAACGGCAGATCGCCGACGCGAAGCAGGCGACCGAGAAGGGGGGCAGGGGGCGTGAAAACGCGCAGCAACCCGGACGCCCGGGGGACGCCGGCGCGCAGGGACAACAGGGTCAGCGCGGCTCCCAGGGAGACGGCCGCGGCGGGGATCTCCAGCAGCTGCAGCAAGCCTACAACCAGGCGCTGCAGCACACGCGCGAGCTGATGGATCGCGTGCAGCGCGGGACGCCCGATTCCGGCGGCCGCATGACCACGCCCGAGCAGCACGAGTGGAGCCGCGCGGCGCCGGGCACCGAGGCGTTCAAACAGGATTATGCCGCATGGCAATCGCTCGCGGCTGACGTCGCGAAAGCGCTCGAACGCGCCGAGGCCTCCGTCGCAAGCCGCCTGTCGACGGCCGCCGCCAAAGATCGTCTGCGCGCGGGCGGCAGCGAGCGCGTCCCTGACGCGTACCGCCAGCGCGTGTCGACGTACTTCGAATCCATTGCGACACGCGATCCGCGCGTGGCGCGTACTCCGCGTATTCCCCGGCAACAATGACCTTCGCGAACCCACTTCCGGCCTGGGCGCTCATCGGCGTCGCCGCGGCGGCCATCCTCGTCGCATGGATGGCGTACTGGCACGCGCCGATCGCGCCGCGACGGCGCTATGCGTTGTCTGCGCTGAGATGCGCGACGCTGCTGTGGATCGTGATCTGCCTGATGCGGCCGATGGTGCGATCGACCGATGCGGCCGCGCGCGATGCCATCGTCGCGGTCCTCGTCGACGGCTCGCGCAGCATGGGGCTCGCGGATGTCGACGGCGCGCGCCGCATCGACAAGGCACGCACTCTGCTTTCGAGCGATTTGCTGCCGTCACTCTCCGCGCGGTTTCACGCCGAGGTGCTGCAGTTCGGCGATCGCGTCTCCGCGATCGAGCCGAATCAGTTATCTGCGGCCGACCGGCGCACGGAACTCGGCGCCGCATTGAGGGCCGTCCGCGATCGTTACCGCGGCAGACCGGTCGCCGGCATCGTCCTCCTTTCCGACGGCGGTGACAACGGCAGCATCGACGCGGCAGCCGCCGCGTCCGCCGGCGCGCCTGTGTATGCGCTCGGCATAGGACCTCGATCCGCCTCCCGCGATCGCGAGATCGTCAGCGTTACCGCGGCGGAGTCCGTTCTGAGCGACGCCGTCGTCGACGTCGCAGTCTCGGCCGTTGCGCATGGTTACGGCGCCGCGCCCGTCGAGTTGCGCCTGCTGGAAAACGGGCGCCAGATCGATCATCGCCGCGTAACCCCGGCGGGTGAAGGTGCGCCAATCAGCGAGACCTTCCACGTGTCGCCGACCCGCGACGTGCCGACGGTCTATACCGTTGAAATCCCGACGTCGGGCGACGAGCTGGTTGCGGAGAACAACGCGCGCAGCGCGCTGGTACCCGCGGCGGGGCGTCCGCGCCGCGTGCTCCTCGTGCAGGGCGCGCCCGGATTCGAGCACAGCTTCCTGCGGCGCGCCTGGGCAACCGATCGCGGTCTCGAAGTCGACTCGGTCGTTCGCAAGGGGCGTGATGATTCAGGCGCCGAGACGTACTACGTGCAGGCCCCGCAGTCGCGCGCGGGCGCATTGCTCGGCGGCTTCCCGAACACGCGCGAAGCCTTGTTCCAGTACGACGTCGTCGTCCTCGCCAACGTCGAGAGCGACCAGTTGTTGAACGCGCAGCTCGCCCTGATGCGCGCCTTTGTCGCGGAACGCGGCGGAGGATTGCTCGTCCTCGGCGCGCGAGGGTTCCAGCGTCAGGGCCTCCGCGATACCGCGCTCGAAGACGTGTTGCCGCTCGATCTCACGGACCGGGCGGGCACGTCCGACGCCGTGCAGGCCACTGCATCTCCCGGACGCAACCGCGTCGTCCTTACTCCTGCAGGTGAGGAACATCCCGTCATGCAGCTCGCCGCCGATGCCGACGGCAATGACAAGCGGTGGGCGGCCATTCCGACGCTCGCGTCGGTGTCGCCGCTCGGCAGCGCGCGGCCCGGCGCGAGCGTGCTCGCGGTCACTGGAGGACCGGGTGGATCTCCGCGGGCGCTCGTCGCGGTGCAGCGCTTCGGCCAGGGACGATCGATGGTCTTCACTGGAGAGGCGTCGTGGCGCTGGCGCATGCTCACGCCCACGACCGACCAGTCATACGAACGGTTCTGGCGGCAAGCGGTCCGGTGGCTCGCGCAAAGTGCGCCCGATCCCGTCAGCCTCACCCTTCCCGCCGCACCTTCACCGGGGGACGGCATCCCCGTGACCATCGGCGCACGGGACGCGAATTACGTCCCCCGTGCCGACGCGATCGTGGAGGTGCGGGTCACGGCGCCCGACGGACGCGTGGAATCCGTGCGTGCGGATCCGATTGCGGCACAAAGCGGCCAGTTCCGCGCCGCGCTGCGCGCCAGCGAGGCGGGAATCTATCGTGTATCCGTGGATGCGCGCCATGGGCAGTCCGCGCTCGGCAGCTCGAGCGGGACGATGCTCGTGGGCGGTGTCGACGCCGAGATGACGGATCCCCGGTTGAACGAAGACACGCTGCAGCGCGTGGCGCGTGCGTCGGGCGGCGCGGTGCTCGCGGCTGGGGACACTCGCGCCCTGCTCTCGCGACTCGATGCCGGCGCGCCGGCCGCCGCTCTCGCCCTGCGCCGCGACTTGTGGCACACGGGATGGTCGTTCGCGCTGCTCGTTGGATTGCTCGCGGCCGAGTGGCTGTTCAGGCGCGCGTCGGGGCTGCGATGAAGCACGTCAGACCAATGGTGCTGATGGTGCTGCTTGTGGCGGTACCGGCGGCTGCGTCGGAGCGCTATGCTCTAGTCGTCACGGGCGCGAACGGGGAAGCGTCATACGCGGATCAATACGGCCAATGGCGGCAGACGGTGGTCACGGCGCTGCTCGAGAAGCTGGCGTTCGACGAGCAAAAGATCGTCACGCTGTTCGACGGCGGCGACGCGGCGCACGAAGCGAACGCCTCGAACGTGAAGCGCGCGCTGGGTAGCCTGCGCACGAACATGACCGCTGACGATCTGCTGGTCGTCCTGCTCATTGGCCACGGTTCGTTCGACGGCGTCGAAGCCAAGTTCAACCTGGTCGGCCCCGACCTCTCGTCCGCGGAATGGGCCTCCCTGCTCAAGCCGATCGCGGCACGCATCATCGTCGTGGACTCGACGGCGGCGAGCTTCCCATTCATCGAGCACATCTCCGGTCCGCGGCGCGTTGTCATCACCGCGACCGACTCCGTCGCGCAGCGGTTCGACACCATGTTCCCCGAATACTTCATTCGCGCCCTGACGGATCCCGGTGCGGACATCGACAAGAACGGGCGCGTGTCCGTCTGGGAAGCGTTCACCGCTGCGAGCATGGGCGTGCGCCGGTATTACACGCAGCGCGGCCAGCTCGCGACCGAGCGGGCGCTGCTCGATGACGATGGTGATGGCGTCGGGCGCGAGGCGGGCGGGGAAGGCAAGGACGGGTCTGCCGCGAGCCGGCTGTATTTCGATGCGGACGTTGCCGGAGCGGCGCCGACCGACGAGGTGTTGCTGGCGCTGCTGCAGAAACGCGCCGCGCTGCAGATTGAAGCCGACGACCTCAAGCAGCGCCGCCAGCTCATGACGCCCGACGAATACCAGCAGGAATTCGAAAAGCTGATGCTCGATCTTGCCCGCGTGTCGCGCGAGATTCGACGGCGGCAGGGTAGTTAATCCCTTTCATCTCGGAGAGACGCATGAAACCGCGCGTGTTGTTCGCCATTATCGTTACCGCTGCGCTGTTGCCGGCGTCACTGTTCGCCCAGGATGTCCCCGCGGATTACCAGGACGTCCTGAAATCGCTCGGCAGGACCGGCGACTACAAGGCAAACGTGCTCAAGGTCAACATCCCGAGGAACGATCTCTCCATCACCGTTGGTGGTGTGAAGACGCCGACGCCGTTCGGGTTCGGCGGCTGGGTCGCGATGACGAAAGACACCGGCGGCATGGAGGTGATGATGGGCGATCTCGTCCTCCTGCAGGAGGAAGTGAACCCGGTGATGTCGGCGTTGTTGAACAACGGGCTGGATGTCACCGCGCTGCACAATCACTTTTTCCTGGACGAGCCGCGCATGTTCTACATGCACGTCCACGGGCATGGCAGTGCTGCCGACCTGGCACGCAAGGTCAAACCGGCACTCGATCTGATCGGCAAGAAGCCGGCGACAGCGCCGGCACCGTCCGCGACGTCAACGGCGGCGTCGGCGCCGAAGATCGACACAGCGAAGGTTGCGCAGATCGTCGGGCAGCAGGGGGATCAGACCGGCGACGTATACAAGATCACCATCGGGCGCGACGATCTGAAGATCAGCGAGATGGGCGCGCCTATCAATTCGCGCATGGGATTGAATACGTGGGCCGCGTTCGTCGGCACGAACGAGAACGCGGCGATCGCGGGAGACGTTGCGATGCTGTCGAAGGAAGTCACCCCCGTCCTCAAGGCTTTGCGGGCCAACGGACTCGACGTCGTCGCCATCCACCATCACATGACGGATACGCAGCCGACCATCTTCTTCCTGCACTATTGGGGCACCGGTCCGGCCGAAAAACTGGCGGCAGGATTCAAGGCCGCGCTCGACCAGCTCGGAAAGTGACGTGCGGACGCTCGCCGGCGTTCTGATCGCGCTCACGGCTGGCATGGCTCGGATCCCCGCAGCGGATCCCGTACGTTACTTGCGCTCGATTGAGCTGCCGGGAGTGCAGGGACGCATCGATCACCTGGCGTTCGATCAGTCGGCGCAGAAGCTCTTCGTCGCCGCGCTCGGCAACAACACCGTCGAGGTGCTGGACGTCGCGGCTGGCACGCACGTGCGCAGCCTGCCCGGTTTTCGCGAGCCGCAGGGCGCGGCGTCCGTTTCGGACCTGGGCGTCGTCGCCGTCGCTAATGGGCAGGGACAAGGGCTGCAATTCATTGCTGTGGCGGATGGCCGGACCCTCCGCACTGTCTCCCTCGGTGATGATACCGACAACGTCCGTTACGATCGCGCGGCGAAAGTCTTGTACGCGGGATATGGGAGCGGCGCAATTGCGGCGGTCACTGCGGGCGATGGCAGGATCCTGGGCCGGGTGCCGCTCGCCGGCCACCCCGAGTCGTTTCAGCTCGAGTCGACAGGGCCGCGGATCTTCGTGAACGTGCCATCCGCCAGGCAAATAGCCGTAATCGATCGCGTCCGACTGAAGATCGACGGAACCTGGCCGGTCACGGCCGCGCAGTCGAACTACCCGATGGCGCTCGACGAAGCCGCGCATCGGCTGTTCGTCGGGTGCCGCCGGCCGGCTGAAGTGCTCGTCTACGATACGGAAACAGGGAAGCAGATCGGTGCCGCGGACGTGGTGGGGGACACCGATGACATGTTCTATGACGCGAAGCGCAAGCGCCTTTACGTCGCGGGCGGAGAGGGGTTCATCGATGTACTCGACGCTGCGCAGGCGTCGACGATCTCGCGGCTCGCACGCGTGAAAACTGCGGAAGGGGCGCGCACGTCGCTATTCGTCGCCGCTCAGGATCGGCTCTACCTTGCCGTTCCGCGCCGAGGGGCGCAACGCGCCGAGATCCGTGTTTACGAGGTGCAGGATTGATCAGGGTCGTGCCTCCGCCTGCAAAGCGGCCCGCGCGCTAGTACGCTCCTTGCCATCGGCGCCGGTCGCGCGTGCGCAGGACCAGTCCGATGAGCACGCCCGCGACAAAGCCGCCAATGTGAGCCCAGAACGCGGTCCCGCCGGCGGCGGCGTTGCTCACGCCGAGGGAACCAACGCCGCTCAACAATTGCATCAGGAACCAAATCCCGAGAAAGAAGATTGCGGGGATCTCAACGAGGTCCACAAAAATCAGCAGAAACACGAAGGTCAGCACGCGCGACTGCGGGTAGAGGACAAAGTATGCGCCCATCACTCCGGCAATCGCGCCGCTCGCGCCGAGCATCGGGATGGCGGAGAAAGGGTTGAACAGCATCTGGAGCACGCCCGCGACGGCGCCGGCGCCAAGATAAAAGAGCAGGAACCTCGTGTGCCCGAGGCGGTCTTCGACGTTGTCGCCGAAGATCCAGAGATACAGCATGTTCGAGATGACGTGCATCCAGCCGGCGTGGAGGAACTGGCTCGTGAAGAGTGCGGGCCAGGCAAACCATGCGGGCACGAGCGCGTAGCTGGCTACGAACTGCTGCAGCGCGAGATCGGGGAGCGCCTGCTGGTAGAGGAAGATCAGCGCGTTCAAAACGATCAGTCCGACCGTGACCACGGGCATCGTCCGCGACGGGATGACGTCGCTGATCGGGAACATCCCCTGCAGTATATGGGGCAGTGCGAACGCTTGCCTGCGTGGACGTAGACGGGACACCCGCGTAAACTGTCGTGATGGTGGAAGCGGTTGTCACAGCCTTCAAGATCGACCCGGCGCATGCCGCGCTGATGTTCCCCACCTTGACGCCGGAACAGATGGGGCGGATCGCCACGTATGGAGCAGCGCGGACGATCCGGCAGGGTGACGTGCTGATCGAGGCCGGCGATCAGCCGGTGCCGTTCTTCGTCATCAAGAGGGGCGGCATCGAAATCATGCGCGTGTCCGACGCGGGTGAGACGCGCGTCGCGCTGCACGGGCCGGGAGGGTTTACCGGCGAAGCGAACATGCTGCTCGGCCGTCCGGCTTTGATGCGCGCGCGCGTCACCGAAAGCGGCGAGGTCATCGAGCTGACGCGCGAGCGCCTGCTGGCGCTCGTTCAGAACGACACCGAAACTGGCGACATCGTGATGCGCGGCTTCATCTTCCGGCGACTCGAGCTGATCGCGCACGGCCTGGGAGATGTCGTGCTGCTGGGATCGATGCATTGCGCGGCGACGCTGCGCGTCAAAGAGTTCCTGATCCGCAACGGGCACCCGTTCTCGTTCATTGATTTGGACCGCGAGCCGGATGTCGAGGCGCTGCTCGATCGCTTTCATGTTGCGGCGAAGGACATTCCGGTCCTGATTTGCCGCGGCGACCAGGTGCTCCGAAACCCGACGAACGAGGCGATCGCGCAGTGCCTCGGGTTCAACGCCGATATCGACCGATCGCATGTTCGCGACGTGGTCGTCGTCGGCGCCGGTCCTGCGGGGCTGGCGGCGGCGGTGTATGGCGCGTCGGAAGGACTGGACGTGCTGGTGCTCGAAGGCAACGCTCCGGGCGGGCAGGCGGGATCGAGCTCGCGGATCGAGAACTATCTCGGCTTCCCGATGGGCGTCTCGGGCCAGGAACTCGCCAGCCGCGCCTTCACACAGGCGGAGAAGTTCGGCGCGCAGATCATGATTGCGCAGGGAGCGATGTCGTTGGCGTGCGATCGAAGACCCTACGGCATTCAGATCGGTGAGGGACAGACCGTACCGGCACGGGCGGTCGTCCTCGCCACGGGTGCGGAGTACCGCCAGCCGGCGGTCGAGAACCTGTCACGGTTTCTGGGTGCGGGCGTGTATTACAGCGCCACCAACATGGAAGCGCAGCTCTGCGCGGGCGAGGACGTCGTCATCATCGGCGGCGGGAATTCGGCCGGACAGGCCGCGGTGTTTCTCGCGAGCACGACGCGCCGCGTCTACATGATTGTCCGCGCCGACAGTCTTGCCAGCACGATGTCGCGCTACCTGATTCGCCGGATCGAAGACAGCCCGTCCATCGAGCTGCGAACCCGTACGGAGCTCGCCGCCGTCGACGGTGACAACCATCTTCGTTCCGTCCAGTGGCGCGATAACAGGACCGGAGCGGTCGAGGAGCATCAGGTGCGGCATCTCTTCCTGATGACCGGTGCCATCCCGAACACGGCGTGGCTGCGCGGATGCGTCGCGCTGGATGCGAAAGGGTTCGTCAAGACCGGGACCGCGCTGACGTCTGAGGATCTCGCCGGTTCGCGCTGGCCGCTGGCGCGCCAGCCGCATTCGTTCGAAACGAGCCTGCCGGGCGTGTTCGCCGTGGGTGACGTCAGAAGCGGCAGCATGAAGCGCGTCGCTTCCGCTGTCGGCGAAGGTTCCGGCGCGATCTCACTCGTGCATCAGGTGCTGGCAGAGTAGCGGGGATCGTTCCGCAACCGGAGAGTGCATATGACGCTGTTGCACGAGTGGGAGACCTTCTACGTGATCGTGGGTTCGTCCTCCGCCGCGCTGATCGGCCTCCAGTTTGTGGTCATTGCGCTCATTGCCGACATCCGGTCGCGAACCAGTCCGCGCGAGATCGACGCGTTTGCCAGTCCGACGATCGTGCACTTTGCAGTCGTGCTCCTGCTCTCCGGCATTCTCACTGCACCGTGGCGCACTCCTGGCGCTGCGGCGGTGCTTCTCGGCGTCTCCGGATTGTCCGGCGTCGTCTACACAGCCATCGTGGTGCGCCGCATGATCCGGCAGAAGGGATACAGACCGGTGGCGGAGGACTGGTTATTCCACGCCGTCCTGCCGGCGTTCGGCTACGCGCTCCTGGCCGGCGCCGGTCTGATCCTCGGATCCAATCCGGAGAATGCGCTCTTTGCGACCGGCACGACCGCGCTGCTGCTGATGTTCACCGGGATCCACAACGCGTGGGACACGGTGACGTTCGTCGTCGCCGTGCGAAAGCCGACGGACGCGCTGCCGGAACAACCAGCCAAGGCGGACGCGACGCCCGGTACGGATGCCGGGGTCTCCGCGAGTCGCGCTTTGTGACGATCGTCGGCATCTCGGGCAGCGTGCGGAAGGGGTCGTTCAACAGCGCGCTGCTGCGCGCGGCGAAAGAGGTCACTGCCGACGGAGTCACCGTGGACATTGCGTCGATCCGCGATATTCCGCTGTACGACGGCGACGTCGAGGCGGCGGCAGGGATTCCGCAGATCGTCAAAGACCTGAAAGACCGCACTGCTGCCGCCGGCGGATTGCTGCTCGTCACGCCCGAATACAACAACTCCATCCCGGGCGTCTTCAAGAACGCGATCGACTGGATGTCGCGCCCGGCATCGGACATACCGCGCGTGTTCGGCGGCCGGCCCGTTGCGCTGATGGGCGCGACTCCCGGCCGCGGCGCAACGGTGCTGGCTCAGAACGCGTGGTTGCCGATCCTGCGGACGCTGGGTACAAGGCCATGGTTCGGCCCGCGCGTAACGGTCAGCGGCGCAGCCCGCATGTTCGACGCCAGCGGTCAGCTTCTCGACGATCAGCTGCGCTCGCAGCTGCGCACGTTCATGGCGGGGTTCGCCGACTTCGTCGGACGTGGGTGAGGACGCGAACGCTGCGACGGATTCGTGAGTCGCTGGGGCCATCGCCGCCCCGGAGCCGCGGGTTACTGTACGTTAGGCGGCGCGTTAGAGGCACCTAAATCAAGATGAACGTCCTGGACGTCACTCCGATCTTGAACGTCTCGAGCCTTGAAGAGAGCTTCGTGTGGTTCGAGCAGCTCGGATGGAAGAAACACTGGGAGCATGGGGCTCCACCAAACTTTGGGGCCGTCATCTCTGGCATCTCGGAGATCTTCCTCTGTCAGGGTGGCCAAGGCGCTCGTGGCGGTCCGATGCCTCAGGAGCCCTGGGACAATCAGGCCGGCAGCACGTGGATGACGTGGTGGCTGGGTTCACCAGCGGAGGTTGACAAGATTTACGCGCTCGCATTGAACCTTGGTGTGAGTGCTCCTTGGCCTCCGACGGACATGCCGTGGAACGTGCACGAATGTCACATTCGACATCCAGATGGTCACACGATTCGTGTAAGCGCGAGACTTGAGGAATAAACGCCGCAGGCGTTAACATGCCGCTGCAGCTGACCAGCGGCGGATAGGCTAAATGAAGCGAGCATTCATCTCGCCGCTCGCAGCCTGCCCGCCGTAGCCGCACGCGAAGGTGGGGCTGAGCGGCAAGCGTTCACTGCTGTGAGCGGCCGCCGCCGGTGAGCCGCAATGCGTCAGGCATGCGGGCGCTACTGATGCGCACAGTCGAGATCACTAATGCTTTGCGGCAAATCTGTTGTTGGGTCGTTCTCTCAGTGCATCTGGTCGTAACGACTCTAGATCTCGTAACCGCTCGCATCGGAGCCCAAAAGACGACTAACAACGGTTAGACAGCGGCAACGGCCGATGATTTCGATGGACCCGATTCCATGGCAGTATTCGTTCGGGTTGATCACCGCACCGCTGCCAAACACTCGACGCCGACGTCGGCGGCAAAGTGTCACCTGGTGTCTGCTTTCCGCGTGGGTCCTGCTGTGGCGCGTTCCGGCGACTCGCGCGGGTCGGTGAACGAGAGGGAGGGGACGATGCCGTTCTATCTATCGAGGTTCAGCTACACGCCGGAGACTTGGGCCAGGCTGATCGGCAAACCAGAGGACCGCCGGAAGGCCGCTCAGTCGTACATCGAGTCGGTCGGTGGCAAGCTTCATGGGTTTTGGTACGCCTTCGGTACACACGATGGCTATAGCCTATGGGAGGCCCCAGACAACGTGTCCATGGCCGCAGTGGCGCTGGCGATTGGTGGCGGCGGTGCGCTTCGCTCGCTCGAGACGACAGTCCTTCTGAGCGTCGAAGAAACCATGGATGCCCTACGCAAGGCCGAGCAAGTGAAGTACCGAGTACCGGGCGCGTAGCGCGACGGAAGGCACCTTCAATCGAACGCAACAATCAGCGCTGTCTAATAGCCGAATGCAGCCGACCCGCTAACCGTGACGATCTTCACGTCATGGCCGCCGTGGGCGAGTACGGCGAGCCGTGGTGGAGCAAGCATGGTCGCTCTCGCGCCGTTTCGAACCGAGAGCATGGGGACCACAGCGGTCGGGTGTTCCGTCACAAAGGTCTCTCAATCTATTCCAGCCGCACCAGACCGCGCTGCGTAGCGACCTTCACAGCTTCGGTGCGGCTCGTCACGCCCAGCTTCTCGAAGAGGTGACCCAGGTGCGTCTTGACGGTGCGCTCGCTGATGTCGAGCGCGCTCGCGATCTCCTTGTTGGCCTTGCCGTCGGCCATGAGACGGAGGCTCGCGAGCTCTCTCGGCGTGAGCTGCACGCGGGTGACCCCTTCGGCGAGTTTAGCGGCAGCCGCCGGCGCGAGATAGGTCTTGCCGGCGAGCACGTCGCGGATGCAACCAATGAGATCGTCCGCGGAAATGTCTTTCAGCACGTAGGCCTTCGCGCCCGCCTTCAGGGCCCGCGCGATCTCCTCGTCGGTGTCGTACGTGGTGAGAACGATGACACGCGCTCGCGGATCGCGATCGCGGATCCGCCGGATGGCTTCCACGCCCTCCATCGCCGGCATGCGCAGATCGAGCAGCGTGACGTCCGGGCGGTGCCGCTCGAATGCCGCGATGGCTTCCACGCCGTTGCCGGCCTCCGCCACGACGTAAAGGTCCGGCTCCTGGTTGATGATGTTGGCGACGCCCGTTCTCAGGAGCGCATGATCGTCGACGAGCAACACGGCCGCTCGCGGAGATTTGACGGCCGCGTCCCTTGACTCAGTTTGCAACGTACACCTGTGTCGGAAGAGCCGACGGCTCCCAGGCGAGCACGACCTCCGTGCCGCTCTTCGGCGCCGTGACGATCGTCAGCGACGCGCCGATCTTGTCCGCGCGCTCCTGCATGCTCGTCATCCCGAATCCCGACGCCTTTCGGTCGCGCGCGATGCCGCGGCCGTCGTCAGACACGGAGACGCGGAGCCCGATCGATCGCACGGTCGACGCGCGGATCGTGACACGGCGGGCGTCTGCGTGGCGCAGCGCGTTGGTCAGCGCTTCCTGCGCGATGCTGACTATCTCGCGTTCGACGCCGTCGCCGGCGCGGGGGAGTTCTTCGAGGAGCACGTCGATCGGGACGCCGCTCGTCCGCTGACCCAGATCCGCGAGGCGCTTGATTGCCGTGGCGATGTCCTCGCCCGAACCCACATACGGACGCAGCGTGCCCACAGAACGGCGCGCTTCCGTCAGATGAGTACGCGCGAGATCGATGGCCGTTTCCAGACTTGCGGCGGCCGCGGGCGTGAGCGTGCACATCTCGCGACGCGCGCCCTGTAGCTGCATCAAGATCGCCGCGAACCCCTGCGCCAGGTTGTCGTGGATGTCACGCGCCAGGCGGTTGCGCTCCTCGAGGATCGCCTTGCTGCGTTCTTCCGATCGGCTGCGTTCGACGACGCGGCTGTGGTGTAGCGCCAGCGCCGCCTGGCGGGCGATCGCCTCGATCAACTCGACGCGCCACCACTGGTTCTCGGGCTCCGACCCGCGCCGGCACGAGACCGTCATCCAGCCCAGCGTACGGTCGCCGAGTCTCAACGGCGTCGTGATCGTCGAATCCACGTCGTTGTCGCGGCAGAACCGGCGTAGCAACTCGGGCAGCCGCGGATCATCGGCAACGTATTCGATCGTCCGGGTCCAGCCGTCCTTGTGCTCGAAGAGGTGATCGGCCATGTTCTCGCATGGGAATCGGCCGCCGATAGGACATTCCTGGCCCTCGGCCGCAGTCTCGCGATCGCGCGCCGTAAACAGCCGATCCTTGACGTACGCCAGCCACAGCTCGCATCGCTCTTCGCTGTCGTCGATTAGCCAGACGCCGCAGGTATAGCTTTCCCCCTCCTCGACCATCGTTTTCGTCAGCGCGCCGAAGAAACCCTGGATGTCCGGCTGCTGCACGAGCAGATCGACGGCAAGCTGAACGATTTCGGCCTGCATGCCTGCCTGGCATTCGGCGCGGCGCCGCTCGGTGGTCTCGCGAATCAATGCCGCGCGCAGAACCTCCGGATCGCTGGACGCTGCTTCCGCTGGGATGCGTGCGTGCAATTCACCGCAAGTGGATTCTTCTCGCCCCGCCGGTTCACTGGTTGGTGTCACAGCTGTGCTCCTGGTCTTTCGATTATCCGGCAGTTTGGCCTCGGCCGACATCGTCCAAAAGTCGTAGATCCCTCTCCGGCCGGCGCCGGACGCACGCCTCCCCCCACGGCCGCACCCGTGGATCGGGCTCCTGCCTGATTGTGCAACGCATGCCGCGAAAGCGAAAGTGAGTGGGTCATTCAACGCGTGTATTGAAGGAGAAGAGAGTCATGAAACGTTCAATCGCATTACTGGTGGCGGCCATGTCAGTCATCGGAGGAAGTTCGGCGTTCGCACAGGAGACGGCGCCCGGCCCAGGCCGCGTCGTCGTGACGATCATCCCGGCCGGCGGGATGTTCTTCACCGAAGGCAAGGACACGAAAGGCCCGAGCTTCGGAAACTACGACGCCGGCGCGGGCGTTACGGTCAACTTGAACCGCTACGTCGGTATCGAGGGAGAGGTGAGCGGCGCGTTCGGTGTATCGCAGAACCTGCAGTTCGCCGGCGTCGCCGCGGATCGCACGACGCCGCATCTTCTGAACTACAGCGGCAACCTCGTAGTATCCGCGCCCAACCACAGCTCCGTCGTGCCGTACCTCACCGGCGGCATCGGCGCGCTCAGCCTGTTCGAGAAGGCGAGCCTCGGCATCGCGGATACCGAAACGTTCCTGACCGGCAATGTCGGCGGCGGCGTCACGTGGTACGCGGGGCGGTGGGGCATCCGCGGCGACTATCGCTTTGTCGCGGTTCGGTCCAAGGACGATGCGCCCGCGTTCTTCGGCACTGAGACGCGGTACGGCCACCGCGTGTATGCCGGGCTGGTTCTGAATGCCAGTCGCTGACGCGAAGACGGAAGACGGAAGACGGAAGACGGAAAACGGAAGACGGAAGACGGAAGACGGAAGCGTAGACGGAGGAAACGAGAAAACACATGGCGAAACGGATGTTGGTAATGCTGGCCGTTACGTGCGCGCTCGTCGCGGCGCTCGGCTTCGTGAAGTTCAAGCAGATTCAAGTTGCAGTAGCGCAGGGGGCGGCTTTCCAGCCGCCGCCTGACGCGGTCACGACCATCGTCGCGCAGCAGGAGGCGTGGCCCGCCACACTGACGGCCATCGGGACGATGGCGGCGGTGCAGGGCGTGACGGTCAGCGCCGATTTGCCCGGAACCGTCGATCGGATCGCGTTCGATTCGGGCAAGTCGGTGCGCCAGGGGGACATCCTGGCGCAGCTCGATACACGGCAGGAACGCGCGCAGCTGGCGGCTGTGGAAGCGCAGCGGGAGCTGGCGCGCCTCAACTTCGATCGCATGCAGGGGCTGCTCAACGAACGCGTGATCTCGCGCGCGGAGTTCGACCGGGCCACTGCGGAGCACCGGGAAATGGAAGCGCGCGTCGGCGAGATTCGCGCGGCCATCGAGCGCAAGACCATTCGCGCGCCGTTCTCCGGGATTCTCGGCATCCGTCAGGTGAATCTCGGGCAGTACCTCGCTGGCGGCGATCCGCTGGTGAGCCTGCAGTCGCTCAACCCGATCTACGTGAACTTCGGTGTGCCGCAGCAGGACGCAGGGGAGGTTCGCTTCGGCCGCGCCGTACGAGTAACGGCAGGCTCCGCGTCGGGTCCCGAGGCTGGTCACCTGCCCGGTCTCGACTTCGCGGGACGCGTCACCGCGATCGATGCGACGGTCGACGAAAAGACGCGGAACGTTCAGGTGCAGGCGACGCTTTCGAACCCCGACGGCAAGCTGCGGCCCGGCATGTTCGTACAGACGGAAGTGGTCCTCGGCGCCAGCCGATCGGTCGTCTCGCTGCCGGCGTCGGCAATCAGCTACGCGCCGTTCGGCGACTCGGTCTTCATCGTCACGGATCTGAAGGATCCGGGCGGCAAGCCGTATCGCGGCGTTCGCCAGCAGTTCGTCAAGATCGGCGGCGCTCGCGGCGATCAGCTGGCCATCGTTTCAGGCGTCAAGCCGGGTGACGAGGTGGTGACCTCCGGAGTGTTCAAGCTGCGCAACGGCGCGGCCGTTCAGATCAACAACACCGTGCGCCCGGCGAACAATCCGGCGCCTAAACCGCAGGAAAGCTGATGAAGTTCACGGACTTGTTCGTCAAGCGGCCCGTTCTCGCGATTGTCGTCAATCTGGTCATCGTCATCGCGGGCCTTCAGTCGATCCGCGCGCTGAGCGTGCGGCAGTATCCGCGCAGCGACATCGCCGTCGTGAAGGTCTCGACCGCGTACATCGGCGCGAACGCCGATCTCGTGCGCGGCTTCATCACGACACCGCTCGAGCGCGTGATCGCCAGCGCTGACGGCATCGACTACCTCGAGTCATCCAGCGGCCAGGGCGTCAGCACGATTACGGTGCACCTGAAGCTGAATTACGACACGAACGCGGCGCTCACGCAGATCCAGGCGAAGGTGGCGCAGGTGCGCAACGACCTGCCACCAGAAGCCGAAGCGCCGATCATCGACCTCGAGACGGCCGATAACCAGTTCGCGTCGATCTATCTCGGGTTCTCGTCCACCGATCTCGATCCAAACCAGGTTACGGACTACCTAACACGGGTCGTGCAGCCGAAGCTGAGCGCGATTGCCGGAGTGCAGCGCGCCGACATTCTCGGCGCGCGGACGTTTGCGATGCGAATCTGGCTGAAGCCGGATCGCATGGCGGCATACGGGATCGCGCCATCGGCCGTGCACGACGTGCTGGCGCGCAATAACTATCTGTCGGCGCTCGGACGGACCAAAGGATCGATGGTCTCGGTGAATCTCGTGGCCAATACCGATCTGCGCACGCCCGACGAATTCCGCCAGCTCGTTGTCAAAGAGCAGGACGGCGTCGTCGTTCGCCTTGGCCAGATCGCCGACGTCGTGCTGGGGGCGGAGAGCTACGACCAGGATGTGCGGTTCAACGGCGAGGCGGCCACCTTCATGGGCATTTGGGTCCTGCCGACCGCCAATTCGCTCGAGGTCATCGGGAAGGTGCGCGAGGCAATCCCGCAAATCCAGGCGCAGCTGCCCGCTGGCATGAAGCTCGGCGTTCCTTATGACGCGACGGCATACATTCACGACGCGATCAATGAAGTGCTCAGTACGCTCACTGAGACGCTCCTGATCGTCGTCGTCGTCATCTTCCTGTTCCTCGGATCGTTCCGTTCGGTCCTGATTCCGATCGTCGCAATTCCGATTTCCCTCGTCGGCGCGGTGTTTCTCATGCTCGCCGCGGGGTTTACGCTCAACCTCCTGACGCTTCTCGCCATCGTGCTGTCGGTCGGCCTCGTCGTCGACGACGCCATCGTGATGGTCGAAAACATCGAGCGGCATCTCCACCAGGGAAAGCCACCGGTCCGCGCGGCGATCGACGCGGCGCGCGAGCTGGTCGGTCCGATCATCGCGATGACCATCACGCTGGCCGCGGTGTACACCCCCGTCGGGATCCAGGGCGGTCTGACCGGATCGCTCTTCCGCGAGTTCGCGTTCACGCTGGCAGGTGCGGTGATCGTATCGGGCGTCGTGGCGTTGACCCTGTCGCCGATGATGGGCGCGAAGCTGCTGCGTGCGGGGGACACGGAGCGCGGATTCGCCGGCTGGATCAACCGCCGGTTCGAAGGCGTCCGCCAGAGGTACGCGGCCACGCTGAGCGCCACGCTGCGCTACCGTCCCGTCGTGCTCGTGCTGTGGGCGATCGTCGGGCTTCTGACGGTCCCGTTCTACATGTTCTCGCAGCGCGAGCTCGCGCCGGCCGAGGATCAGGGGTTCTTCTTCGGCGTCGTCCAGGCCTCGGCCAACGCCACGCTCGATCAGACCAGGCTGTTCACCGATCAGATCCAGGACGTGTATCGATCGTTTCCTGAAACTGCGGGCACGTTTCAGATCACGCTGCCGACTGGCGGGTTCGGCGGAATGGTGACCAAGCCGTGGAGCGAGCGAAAGAAGACCACGCAGCAGCTCCTGATGCAGTCGATGGGTCCGCTGTCGAAGATCGCGGGCCTGCGCGTTATTCCGATGGCGCCTCCGCCACTCCCCGGCGGAGGAGATTTTCCAGTCGATCTCGTGATCGCCTCGGCGGCGGAACCGAAGGAGCTCGGCGAACTGGCGGGCCAGCTGGTCAAGAAGGCGTTCGCGAGCGGCATGTTCATCTACGCCGATGCCGATCTGAAGTTCGACCAGCCGCAGGCGGAAGTCGTGTTCGATCGCGACAAGCTCCGCTCGCAGGGCGTCGACTTGAGCCAGGCCGGCCGCGATCTCTCGACAATACTCGGCGGCGATTATGTCAATCGCTTCAGCATTCAGGGACGCAGCTACAAAGTGATTCCCCAGATCGCGCGCGCCGAGCGGCTCACGCCGGAGCAGCTCTCGCAGATCTACGTCACGGGCGGATCCGGATCGGCCAGCACGCTCGTGCCGCTTTCGACGTTTGCCACCCTGCGCACGTCGACCGAGCCGCGCGAGTTGAAGAAGTTCCAGCAGCTGAACGCCGTGCGGATCCAGGGCGTCATTCCTCCCTCGGTACCGCTGGATCAGGCACTGCAGTTTCTGGAAAACGAGGCGAGGGCCATCATGCCGCAAGGCTTCGCGATCGACTACGCCGGCGAATCGCGCCAGCTCCGAACCGAAGGGGGGAAGTTCCTCGGCATTTTCGCGCTGTCGGCGGTCCTGATCTACCTGGTGCTCGCAGCGCAATTCGAGAGCTTCCGCGATCCGTTCATCATCCTGGCCGGCTCCGTGCCGCTGGCGATGGCGGGCGCGCTGCTGTTCTCGTTCCTCGGCCTGACGACGCTCAATATCTACAGTCAGGTCGGACTCATCACGCTCGTCGGGCTCGTGTCGAAGAACGGCATCCTCATCGTGCAGTTCGCGAATCACCTGCAGGAAGCGGGTCTGGACAAGTTCGCGGCTGTTACCGAGGCTGCTGGGACGCGCCTGCGGCCGATCCTGATGACCACGGCGGCGACCGTCGTCGGCCACTTCCCGCTCGTCCTGGCGACCGGTCCCGGCGCCGGCGCGCGCAACAGCATCGGCATCATGCTGGTGACCGGCATGGTCGTCGGCACGGTGTTCACGCTCTTCGTCGTGCCGTCGATCTACACATTCGTCGCAAAGACGCGGAAGGCTGTCGCCGACGAGATGGCGCCCGCGATGGATCAGGACCAAGGTCGAGGGCGTTTGCCACAGGTCGTGGCCGGTGCCGCCGCGCTGGGCGTGCTGCTTGTCGCGACTTCCGCCTTCGCTCAGGTTGCGCAACCGGCGTCGCGTCCGGTGGCAGCCGAGACCTTGCCGCTGACTATCGACGACGCGATTCGGCGCGCCATCGACAGGAATCCCGATCTCGCGATCGTGCGGCTCGCCAGCGAGGCCGACACGGCGCGCGTCGCGGAGAGTCGCGGCGCGTTCACGCCGGTGTTCTCGAGCTCGCTCGGTCGATCGAGCAGCGCCACGCCGCCCGCCAGTATTCTTACCGGCGATCGCGGCGTGGACGTCGACGACTGGTTCTCGTCCACCGGCGTGCGGCAGCGGCTTCCGTGGAGTTCGGGCACGTGGAGCGTCTCCTGGGACACCTCCCGCACAGCCACGAACAATCCGATCAGCAGCGTCGATCCCAGCCTGCAGGCCGGCGTTCAGGTCGCGTTCTCACAGCCGCTGCTGAAGGATCGCGCGATTGACGCGGCGCGGCTGCAGTACACCGTCGCGAAACGCAATCAGGAGAGCGCGGATCTCCGGTCGCGCGAGGCAGCCGTGCAGACGATCGCCGCCGTCAAGCAGGCCTACTGGACTCTCAAGGCGTCGCTCGCGAACGTGACCGTGCAGCAGCGATCGCTCGATCTCGCGCGCGACCTCGCGCGGGAGAACAAGATTCGCGTCGATGCGGGACAAATTCCGCCGCTCGATCTCGTCCAGGCGGAAGCGGAAGTGGCGCAGCGGCGCGAGAGCTTGATTCGCGCCAGGACGGTGGCCGAGGACGCGGAAGACGCGCTCCGGCGTCTGATCGTGGATCCCGCCGACGCATCGTTCTGGCGCGTCCGCCTCGATCCGGTCGAAGAGCCGCCGCCGGCGAGTGCCGCGCCGGACGTGGACGCGGCCGTCGCGACGGCGCTCAACGAGCGGTACGATCTCGCGCGCGCCGGTCACGAGCTGGAGAACGCGCGCACGACCGTCTCGTTTCTCTCCAACCAGCGATTGCCTGACGTCCGGCTGGAGGCGTCGTACCGCGGCAGCGGTCTCGGCGGCACGCAGTTCCTGCGCGCCGGCGGCTTTCCGGGCGTCATCACCGGGACGCGGAACCGAGGACTCGGCGATGCCGTCGGCCAGGTCTTTTCGAATGACTATCCGACCTGGAGCGTCGGCCTGACGGTGAGCTATCCGCTCGGGCGCAGTTACGAGGCCGCGAGTCTCGCACGCGGCGAGATCGAGCGCCGGCAGGCCGAGCAACGAATTGCCAGTCTTCGTCTGCAGGCGGCGGAAACGATCCGGCGTGCGGGACGGCAGGTGCAGAGCACCGCCGAACGCGTCGATGCCGCACGCGCAGGCGCGGAACTCGCCCAGCAGCGGCTCGAGGCGGAGCAACGGCGGTACGCGGTAGGCCTGTCGACGACGTTCCTCGTCACGCAGGCGCAGCGCGATCTGCTGGAGGCGCAGGTGACTCTGCTGCAGACGTCGCTTGACTACCAATCCGCCGTGGTCAACTTCGAAGCCGTCCAGCAGGCGCCGCCCGCAGGGGCCGACTTGGTTGGCGCTGCCCGATCATCTGTCGTCTCGCTGCCAACACCTGCACCTCGCGGGATCTTTCGCACGAGCGGAGGGGCGCAATAAATAAGGAGGAAACATGAGAGGGGAACTTGAGGCATTCTCGGTGATGTGGGGAAAAGAGACGGATGGCACGCTCAACTTGTTGAGAGCGTTGCCGGCAGACCAGTACGACTTGCGACCTGACCGCGGCGGCCGCTCGCTTGGAGAGCTCGCGTGGCACCTGGCCGAAGTCGACGCGTATGTGTCGCTCGGTATCGAGCGACGCGATTTCAGATTTGCGAACAAGCCGCCGCATCTCGATCGTCCAAGACGAATCGAGGAGCTGGCACCGGCGTTTCGCATCGTGCACGACGACGCGGTGACGCGGCTTGCCGGACTCGAGGACGCCGATCTGAATCGCGAAATCCGCTACGCCGACGGGCATCTGTGGACGATCCGGAATCTTCTCTGGCACAAGCTGCTCCTGCATCACGTTCATCACCGCGGTCAGCTGACGCTGCTGTGCCGGTTGGCCGGCGGCGTACCGCCGGCGCTGTTCGGCCGGCGGCGAGAGGAGACACGGGCCGCAGCCGGGGTTTGATTCTCGCGTTGACCGGCCCGGGCGCGCTGTTTGACCGCCGCCCGAACGGGTGATGCGCCGCGTCGCCGCGCGCGAGATGATGAGCGCATGACGACAGCATCAATCCTCGAGAGTCTTTCTACCGGGATGGCCGACGCGGTGGCATCCGCCGCGCCGGCCATCGTCCAGGTCCAGGGCGGGCGGCGGCCCGGCAGCGGTCTTGTCTACGGCGACGGCGTGGTGCTGACCACGGTGCGTGCGCTTGGAAGAGAAGACGGACTCCATGTCCGCCGTCACGATGGCCAGACCGTCGACGCCGAGCTCGCCGGGTGGGATCCAGCGACCAACCTCGCGGTGTTGCGCGCCGCCGGGCTCGATCTCGCGGCGGTAGTCCTGTCGACCGCGCAGCCGCGCCCCGGCCATCTGGCGATCGCCATCGCACGATCGTGGAGCAACGCCGTGACGGCGAGCGCCGGCATCGTCTCCGTGATCGGCGGACCGTTGCCGACCGGCCCCCGGCGAGCGATCGACCAGGTGATTCGCACGACGGCTCCGATGCACGATGGGTTCTCCGGCGGCGCCTTCCTCGATACTTCGGGTCGCTTGATCGGCGTCACCACCGCCGCGCGCATACGCGGGCTGGGCGTCGTGATTCCCGCGGGCATCGCGTGGAAGACCGCGGCAACGGTCCTCGAGCACGGCCGTCCGAAGCGCGGCTACATCGGCATCGCGGCACAGCGGGTGCAGCTCAGCGCCGAGCAGGCGCCTGCCCCGGATCGCGAGGCCGCGCTGCTGGTCGTCGGCGTCACCGCCGGGAGCCCGGCGGCGCGCGCCGGCGTCCTAGTAGGAGACATGATCGCGGAGTTCGACGGACATCCCGTGGATTCGCCGGAAGACCTGCTCGACCTGCTGTTCGGCGACCGGGTCGGACGAACGGTACCGCTCCGCATCCTGCGCGGCGGCCGACCGATCGAAATAACGGTCGACGTCGGAGAACGCCCAGCATCCTGATGCGCGTCATTCTTGTCGGTCCCGCGCTCGCGCGCGCGCGGCTTCGAGCGCAGACGAACGGCTCGCTGGCGATCGTGGGGGAGTTCGCGTCTCTTGCGGCAGCGCGCAAGGCGGAGCTGTCCGCTGATGCGTTTCTGGTCGCGCCGAGTGGCGGCGACGAACGTCCTGAGACGATCGCCGAGCCGCTCACATCGCGCGAGGTGGAAGTCCTGGAGCGGCTCGCCGAAGGATTATCGAACAAGGGCATCGCCGCGCGCCTGGGCATCAGCGATCAGACGGTGAAGTTCCACGTGGCCGCCATCAGCGGCAAGCTGGGCGCCCACAACCGTACCGAAGCGGTCCGGCTGGGCGTGCGGCATGGGCTGGTGACGCTGTAGCGCGAGGTGCTAAAGGTGCTAACGGTGCCAAGGGTGCTGACGGTGCCGGTGCCAAGGGTGCTAATAGTGCTAATCCCTCCTCACCCGCGAAACCAGCACTCTGGGCATCTTCAGCATCAGCACCAGCCGGGACTGTCGCGCCAGAACCCGGACCCACGCCGCAACCGTGCGCCGCAGCAAACACCAGTGGCTGAACCGTCAGACTCTGATTGCCGCTAACGCTTAGCTCCGTGCCGCCGGAGGATCGACACGATCTCCGCACGTTGACGCCGTTCGGCCCACGCGAGCGGCGTGGCCCAGGGTTCATCATCGGGAAGGTTCGTGGGGGCGCCGCGTGCGAGGAGAAACTCCACCATCTGGACGGCATTTGTGCGTGCTGCCCAGGCGAGTGGCGTTGACAGGTACTCGTCATCGCGCGCTGAGATGTCGGCGCCGGCATCAAGAAGGACGGCCGCGCGTTCGACGCTATTCTTCCGCGCTCCCACTGTCCCGCGGAACCACGACGAGTTGTCGCCGCGCGCCTTTGCGCAGGACGACCACGGGCGCCGGAATGCCGATGCGGTCCTCCGTCAGGAGTCGGTGCAGATCGTCAACTCCGGTGACGGGTGTCCCGGCGAAAGCGAGCACGATGTCGCGCTCGAGGAAGCCCGCGGTCGCCGCCGGACTCGCCGGCTCGATTGAGGTCACCAGAATCCCTGACGATGCCGCGATGCCGTGGGCGCGGGCCAGCGCGCGGGGCAGTATGACGTTCTGCCCGCCGAGGCCCACGTAGCTGCGGCGCACGCACCCATCGCGGATCAATCGCGCGGCGACGAACCGGGCGGTGTTGCTGCCGATGGCGAACGACAGCGCCTGCGCCCCTTGAATCATCGCCGTATTCACCCCGATCACCTCGCCGCGTGTCGTCACCAGCGGCCCGCCGGAGTTGCCAGGGTTGAGCGCGGCGTCGCTCTGCAGGATGTCGTCCATCAGCCGTCCGGTGCGCGAGCGCAGCGACCGGCCGAGCGCGCTGACGATTCCGCTCGTCACCGTGTGCTGGAACCCGTACGGATTCCCGATCGCGATCGCCACCTGTCCGACACGGACGGTCCGCGAATCGCCGAGCGTCGCCCACGGCAACGGCGCGGACAGCCCGGCGGGCACGTCAAGGCGGAGCACGGCGAGATCGGTCTCGCGATCGTCGCCGATGACGTCGGCGCGGAACGAGCGGCCATCCGCGAGTGACACGCGCAGCGGACCTCGATTGCCGACGACATGACTGTTGGTGAGGACGAGGCCGTCAGGGGTGAAGAGGAACCCGGATCCGTGCGCTCCCCTGGCCTCGATGCTCGCGACAGCCGGTCCGACGCTGTCGACAGCGTCAATTACGGCGCGTGAATATGCGTCCAGCAGATCCTGATCGTCTGCAGGGTCGCGACTGAGCGCGGGCATACGTCGATCGTACCGGCGCCTGCCTCGCAGGACATCACCCGTTCGGGCGGTCGACCGTCCTGACAAGAGAATATCGCCCACTCATAGGCCACTGAAGACCACCGATGCGTTTCCGCGTTCATCGTGACGGTACGATTGGCGAGGTAACCCTCGTGAAGTCATCCAACCCGGCGTTCGAGCAGGCGGCGATTGCCGCAGTCAAACAGTGGCGCTATCAGCCGCTTCCCGCCGAGGGGATTGTGACGGCGACGTTTCACTTCACCCTGCCACGCTAGCCGCCGGTCTTCGTCGCCTGGGCAGCATGCGCCAGCGCCACCGGGTAGTCGTAGATGAATCGCTTGAACTCGGGGTGCAGGTAGTCGGCCCCGAACTTGTACTGCTTCATTTCCGCGAATGCCTGTCCGGGATCCCAGCCGTCGTGCACGATCCGGTAGACCGCGGTCATGACGCCGGTACGGTGGCGTCCTCCGACGCAATGAACAAACACCGGCTGATTGGCCGGTTCCGTGACGATCTTCATGAACTCGTCCAGCTGCGCCGGCGTCGGCGTCTGATGCGTTGTCATCGGAATCTGGAAATAATGCATTCCGGCCCGCTCGACCATTGCTTTCTCGCTCGAGTCCGCATCGTCGCTCGTGAGGTTGATGAGAACCTTGACGCCCAGCGCGGCGAGATCCGCGTAATCGGTGCCTTTCGGCTGAGCACCGCGGTAATAGGCCGCATCGACGCGTCCAAAATTGTCGATGCGAATCGTTGAGGCGCCTCCGGCCCCCGCCGGTGTCGCCAAGGAAATCGACAGCAGCAGCGCAGCGATGACCACGCGCGGAACAGTTGTTCGTAGACGCACAAGACCTCCACAGTCGACCAGGAAAACGATATTCAACGCGTGCTGACAAGGCAAGTCCGGGGCCAGCGGGGAACCGGGCGCGCTCCTGAGTATTTTGACCTGGGCTGTCCGAAAGAGACCGCCCCGCCGACTTATTTGACCGACAACTCGACAGGTCTGTGAATGGCACGGCAGGTGCTGTACATAAATATGAGGATTGGAGGTCAACCATGAAATGCGCCCATCCCGGCTGTAAGTGCGACGTGGCGGAGACCCGTGCGAGCGACGGCTACTGTAGCGATCACTGCAGGAACAGTGGAGAGAAGACCGAAGCGCATTGCACCTGCGGGCATCCGGACTGCGCTTAGCCGTTCATCGTGAGAGATCCGACTGCTCGCGCGCGATCCTGACGCTGAACCTTCAGGCGGGTTCGCGGCGATGTGACATGGCCGTGGGGACCGAGGCGGGATCGTTCCCGCACGTCTGACATCGTCTTACCACGACCGGGAAGTAAATGGACTGCGGTCCAGCCGCCGTATACTGAAGCGTGGCAGTTTCCCGGCCCCGGCTGGGCGTGATCCTCCGATTCGTTGTCGCGGCGTACTTCGTGGCGCTGGCCGCCATGCCGTTCGCCCATCACGATCTTGTCTGCCACCTCAAGTCGAACACCCACTGCGTGACCTGCCACGTCGGCACCTCGGCCGACCCCCCCGGAGCGCAGCCCGCGGTGACGACCGCGACGCTCGCCGACGTCG
>DASPXV010000046.1:0-2767 GCA_035637115.1 Vicinamibacterales bacterium | reverse complement strand
CTCGCGCGCCGCTTCATTCCCGGCCAACCCAACGGCATGCACACCGTCACCGGGCTTGCTCACGACCGATTGAGCCACGTCGCCTACGATCCCGAGAGCAACGAGGAGAGCCTGCGCGCACGCAGCCTCAAGCTCGCTGCGTTGGCCAAAACGCTACAGCCCCCGCCGCTGTTCGGGGACGACGCGGGCGACCTGCTTCTGATCGGCTGGGGCAGCACCAAGGGGGCGATCGAGGAAGCGGTCGAGCGTGCACGCGCCGAAGGGGTGAAGGTCTCGTCGATGCATCTGCGCTTTCTGCAGCCGCTGCCGCCCGGCATCAAGGAGGCGATGAGCCGCTTCCGCAAGGTGATGACGATCGAGGGCAACTGGAGCGATCGACCCGAAGACGAGATCATCGACGAGACGAATCGCCGCTACTCGGCGCTGGCGATGCTGCTGCGCGCGCGCTATCTCGTCGACGTGGACTGCTGGAGCCAGGTGCGCGCGGCGCCGATCAAGCCCGGGACGCTGCGCGAGGTAATTCGCGAAAAAGTTGCGACGTTGAGGCAATGACATGACGACCGCGGCGACCCAATGCATGATCAGGCTCTACGAGGAGCGGCACGAGCTCGAGGACTATCAGGGTGGCGTGCCGCGCTGGTGCAGCGGCTGCGGCGACAACGCGATACTCGCTGCGGTCCAGCGCCTCTGCCGCGACGAGCAGTTGCGTCCCGAGAAAACGGTATTCGTATCGGGCATCGGCTGCTCGAGCCGGTTCCCGCACTACATGAAGACCTACGGTTTCCACGGCATCCACGGTCGCGCGTTGCCGCTCGCGGAAGGCGTGCGGATGGCGCGCCCGGATCTCAACGTGTTCGTCAACACCGGAGACGGCGACTGCTGCAGCATCGGCGCCGCCCACTGGATTCACGCGATCCGCTACAACATGAACATGACGGTGTTTCTGCACGACAACCAAATCTATGGCCTGACCAAGATGCAGGCGTCGCCGACCTCGCCGAAGGGCCTGAAGAGCAACACGACGCCGCGCGGGGCTTACCTCGACGCGCTCAATCCGCTGACCGTCACGCTCGGCGTGCAGAACGTTTCGTTCGTCGCCCAGACCGTCGACTGGATTCCGGAGGTCCTCTACGACATCGTCAAGGCGGCGTTTCACCACAAGGGATTCTCGTTCGTGCGCATCGTCCAGCGTTGCCCGGAGTGGCTGCCGACGCTGCTCGAGCCGTGGCTGCACGATCCGCTGAAAGTCAAGTTGTTGCACCACGAACAGGGTCTCGCCATCTCTCCGAGTCTCGCCAAGGTCTACAAGAACCAGGAGCGACACGATCCGGCCGATCTCGACCGCGCGCGTGTCGTCGCCTCGGGTGTCGACCCCATTCCGGTCGGAATCCTGTACCGGAACCCGGACGTTCCCTGCTACGAGGATTTGCGCGGAACCGCCGAATTGCGCACGACCGCGCGCATCAAGGCGGGGCTCGAAGCGGAATTCGACAAATTCACCGTGTGGCCGCAGGGATCGGACGGGCTGCGCCGCACTGCCTGAAGAGCTAAGAACATGCTCATGGAAGCCGAACTTCAGTCGCAAGTCGCGTTTCATCTGACGGGTAGAAGAGCCGCCGCCGGCCTCGAGGCCGTGGAACCCCTCGCGCTGCGGCCCGCGTTGCTCGCGCGCTATCGCGATCTCGCGGCGTTGCGCTACGACTTTCCGCTGGTGCTGATCGACCGCGGTGCCGATGGTGACCGCGTGCAGGCCCTTTCCGGCCTGGTCGACCGGCTGTTGCAGGACATCGCCTGCGGCGACGGCGGCGAGCGGGTGACGCGGCACATGCTGCGTCTCGAGAGGCAGCTCCGGATGTTGCTGGGCGAAGGCATCGAAGGATCGCTGTCGACGCTCTGGGACTTGGCCGCGGAGCGACTCGGCGTGCGCGACGACGAATTGTTGTGCGACAGTCTCGGCCGCGCTCGAAGCGCTCTGAAGGTCGATGGTGCGCTGGTCGATTGCGATGCCGCGCTGCCTGCCAGGCTCCTCACGCATGCGTGGCGCGTCGTGCAGGACGCCAAGGCCGCGCGCTTTCGCGTCACCGTCGGGAGGTTGATCCAGAAGCTTTCCGATATCCTCCGCGCGGACTTCAACCGGTCGGATGCGGGGCGGAGCGCGGAAAGCCTCAAGGCGTCGATCGGCGATTTGCACGCCGACCTGTTCGACTTCGGCGCGATGTCGCGCCTGCTCACCAGGGCCGCGCCGGAGACCACGCTCCCGGAAAGCCGCCGGACGCGGATCCGCACTCTGCTGACCGTTCTCGAGTCGCAACGGTTCTATCCTCTTATGGGCGACGCCGGCGACGCCGAGTCGGCGTACTCGTTCGTGTATCAAAGCTGCGCCGACGCGTTGGCCGCGTATCGCGAGCGACTGGCGGAGCTCACGGTTGTCGCCCGGGCTATCGCGGTGGCGGAGCTCGAAATCGCCGGCGAATTTCGCGAGGCGAGGCACGCAGCGTTCTTCGAGACCTACGGTGCCGACGGGCTCGACCCGGCGGACCAGGCGCTGTTCCCCGATTACCTCGTATGCGTCAATGCGCGGCAGCTCGACGCGGCCGAGACATCCACGCTGGTGGAGATTCTGTCCGCCGGCCTGCCGATGAAGGTCCTCGTGCAAACGGACGATATCCTGGACGAATCGCCGCTCGGCAGCGGCCATCTCGGATTCGGCCTGCGCAGCCGCCAGCTCGCGCACGTGGCGATCGGTCTCAGCGACGTCTACGTGCTG
>DASPXV010000045.1:0-53537 GCA_035637115.1 Vicinamibacterales bacterium | reverse complement strand
CCCGGATGCGGACCGCCTGGTGCAGGCGGCAATCACCAATCGCGCGGGAAAGACGCTCGACACATCGGTCCCGAAATTCATCGCGTGGCGCGCGCAGACGCGCGTGTTCGCGGCGCTCGCGGCGTACCAATCGGCGGATCCGGGCGTGAACCTCATTGGCGGCGAGCCCGAGCACCTGTCGGCGCTGCACGTGTCGCAGGAGTACTTCGCCGTGTTCGGAACGCGCGTGCTGCACGGCCGCGCCTTCAAATGGTCCGAAGACCGCCCGCACGGCCCGCATGTCGTCGTGCTCAGCCATGGTTTCTGGATGCGCCGCTTCGGCGGAAATCCGGAGGCGATCGGCCGCATGCTGCCGCTCGGGGACCAATCGCACGAGATCGTCGGCGTTCTCGCCGGCGACTTCCGTCCCGATCCTGCCGTCGACATCTACCTGCCGCTGCAGCCGGATCCGTTCAGTCTTGACTTCGCGAACGTGGTGCAGGTCGTCGGACGGTTGATGCCGCACAAAACGCCGCTCGACGCGACGAGGGCGCTCTCCGCGACGGCACAGGCATTTCGCGAGAAGTTCCCGAGCTCGATGGGACCGTGGGAGGACTTCGCGGCAATTCCGCTGCGTGACGCCATGGTGGGCGACGTGAAGCCGGCCCTGCGCGTGCTGAGCGGCGCAGTCGCGTTCGTGCTGCTCATCGGGTGCGCCAATGTCGCGGCGCTGCTGCTCGCGCGCGGCCATCGCCGCCGGCGCGAAATCGCGACACGGGCAGCGCTCGGGGCTCGCCGATCGCGTGTGTTCCGGCAGCTTCTCACGGAGAGCGCGCTGCTCACGCTCGCGGGGGGCGTGCTCGGCCTGTGCCTCGGCGTTGCGGGATTGCGCGCGATGGTGCGGATCGGCGCGGATGCGGTTCCGGCGCTGGCACGCGATCGCGCAGCAGTGGCGCTGGATCCGACCGTCGTCTGGTTCACGGTCGCCATCTCGCTGGCCACCGGCCTGCTGTTCGGCGTGCTGCCGGCGTTGAGCACGTCGCGCGTGGATTTGAGCTCCGCCTTCAAGGAGGCAGGTGCCCCCTCCGACGCCGGGTGGCGGCGGCTGCGGCTGCAATCGTGTCTCGTCACACTGGAGATGGCGCTCGCGATCGTCCTGCTCGTGGGCTGCGGATTGATGCTTCGCACCGTCATCGCGCTGCGCGACGTGGACCGCGGGTTCGATCCGCGTCGCGTGGTTTCACTCGAGACATCACTGAACGCGTCCTCTGTGCAGCGGACCGAGACCATCGCGGCGATGGAACGAAGCGCACGCCTCCGGCTGCAGCAGGTGCCAGGAGTCGCGGCATTCGCGGCTTCACGCGCGCTGCCGCTCGAACCCGGCTTCGCGCTTCCCTTCACGATTGCGCGGCGGCCGGTCAGCGCGCCCTTCGAGGGGACGGTCGGCTGGCGCAGCGTGTCACAGGGGTATTTCGACGTCTTCCGCATCGCGCTCCTTCGCGGACGCGCGTTCAGCGAACAGGACGACGAAGATGCGCTGCCGGTCGTCATCGTCAACGCCGCGCTCGCGCGGAAGTACTGGCAGAGGAACGATCCTGTCGGCGAGCGGATCACGATCGGCACAGGCGCAGGGCCGGAGTTCCGCGATGTGCCGCGTCAAATCGTCGGCGTCGTCGCCGATCCGCGCAGCCCGGAGTCGAACCGCGAGCCCGAGCCGATGGTGTACGTGCCGCTCGCGCAGGTGCCCGACACGATGACCGCGCGCAACAACCGGCTGTTCCCGCTGACGTGGGTAGTGCGGACGGCAAACGATCCTCGCGGGATTACCGCGCTGCTCGAGCGGGAAGTGCGCGATGCGACGCGAGGGCTGCCCATCGCGCGCACGCGGCTGATGGAAGAAGTGCTGTCGGGACCGTCGCGCCGCGCCGCGTTTCAGGTGACCCTGCTCAGCATCTTCGCCGGCGTCGCGCTGCTGCTGGCGACCATCGGCTTCTACGGACTGATGTCGTATTCGGTCCAGCAGCGGACGCAGGAAATTGGCATCCGCATGGCGCTTGGCGCCATTCCGTCCGACGTGCGCGCGATGGTGCTCGGCCAAGGCCTCCGGCTGGCCGGCGCCGGCGTCGTTCTCGGCGTTGCGGTGGCGCTGGTCCTCACGCGCGTGATGCAGTCCCTGATCTTCGGCGTGGAGACCTACGACCCGGCCGTGTTCCTCGGCGTCGCAGGACTGCTCAGCGCGATTGCCCTGGTTGCCGCGCTGGTGCCTGCCCACCGCGCGACACGCGTGAACCCACTGGACGCCGTCCGCTGCGTTTGAGCTCAACTCGTGGGTGCTTGTCTCTTCGCAGGAGAATAGGACCCTAGGAGATCAGCAGTATTTGTTTTTGTGAAAAAAATTTCTCCTGTTCTCCTGAACTCCTATAAGAGAGACAAGTAGCCGCGATCGTGATCTATCGCAATCCGGGCGGTGGAGTGCGTTTCTTCGTGGCTTGTTCGAACGCGTACGCGAGCTGTAGAAGCTTGGGCTCGCTGCACGCCGGTCCGGTAAAGCCTACTCCGAAAGGCTGCGGCTTTGGATCGAATCCCGGCGGCAGCGGGAGCGGCGGAGGAGCGGGGGTCGTGGGCGCAGCCCCCGCGGTCGCAGTTTCCGTCGGCGCCGTGGCACCGCGGCCGGCTGACGGCGCATCGCCGCGGCCGCCACGCCCTTCACCGCCACGACCAGCGCCACCACGTCCACCAAAGTTCTGTGCCGCGTTCGGAATCATTCCAAAGGGCACGAGCACGGTCGGGTACCCGGGCTTCGACGCGATCCCCGCGCTGGCGGGCCCGGGGAACAGCAGCGCATCGAGATTGTTCGCCTTCATCGCGGCGTCGATGCCGTGGGTGCCGTAGACACGGATGTCCCGCGCGCGATCCTCTTCGTACTTCGCGCGGTCCTTCTCGAGATCGATCTTGTCGGATGCATCGAGTTGGGATTGTGCGTATTTGATCGCGCCGAGCCGCTCGTGCGCCGTATTCCATTCCCGCAGTTCGGTGAGTGATTTGACCGGTGCGGCAGGACCGAGCGACGCCAGCCACTTGTTGAAGTCGCGCTTCATCCCATAGTTGAGGACGCTCGATGATCCCGCGGTGAGCAGGTTCTCTTTCGGATCCTTTTCGAGGATGCTCGGGATATCGACGTCGACGACTGTTGCGCCCGCGGCCTTCAGTGCGGCAATCGCCTCCTCCATCACCTTCGTCTGCTCGGGATTCAATCCACCGCGCGGGCGGTCCGTGCCGGGCAGCGTGAACGGCTCGTAGTAGTTCTTGCGCGGAATGCCGATGCGCGCTCCCTTCAGGCCATCGGCCTTCAGGAGTTTCGTGTAGTCGCGGTCCGGCGGCGGCGCGCAGGCCTTCGTCGCGTCATCGTTCGGATCAGGCGATGCGCTCTCGAGCGCCCCGAGCATCGCCGCCACGTCCCACACGAACTTGGCCATTGGCCCGGGCGTGTCCTGATCCGCGGTGATCGGGATGACGCCGTAGCGGCTGATCCGGCCAACCGTCGGCTTCACCGCGGCGAGCATGTTCTGATTCGTCGGGCTCAGAATCGACCCTGACGTTTCAGTTCCGACGTTGCCGGCCCAGAAGTTCGCGGCCGTGCCAACACCCGAGCTCGATCCACCCGGCGCCAGGATCGGGCGCCCGTCCGCACGCGGGTCGCGCCGCGGATCGTAGGGATTCATGCCGTAGCCATGGACAGCGTTGTAGTTCGTCGGCATCCCCGCGGCCACGTAATTGGCGAGCTCGGTCATCCCGGTCTTCGCGATGATCACCGCCCCCCCGTCGCGGAGGTTCTTCGTGAGCGTCGCTTCGTACGGAGGCACCAGCCACTCTAACGCGAGCGCGCCGCCCGTCGTTCGCAGGTCGGTCGTGTGGATGTTGTCCTTCAGCGCGATCGGGATCCCGTGCAACGGACCGCGAACCCGGCCCTGCGCGCGCTCGGCGTCCCGGGCATCCGCTTCTTCGAGCGCCTTGGGGTTGACCGTGATCGCGGCGTGCAGCAGGTCCTCGTATTTCGCGATCCGCGTGAGGTATTGCTGAACGATCTCGTGCGACGTGGTGCGGCTGGATTTCATCGCGGCCTGCATGTCCGCGATGCTGGCCTCGAACACGTTGAACGGTGCCGGTTTCGCGGCGTTGCGGGACGCCTGCTGCGCCGGCAGTGCGCTTCCGAGCAGGAGGATGGCAATGGCGACGGAGAAAGTACGTTTCATGATCGTCCTGTGTCGTGCCGTTGAATGAACCACGTGATGGCGCGCGCGAGCTCCGGCGCCGACTTTTCCAGGTGCGCGGCGTGGTCCGCGCCCGGAAGGATTATCCACCACTTGTCCGGCGTGCTGAATCGTGGGAACAGCTTCGCGCCGAGCGCCGGGGTCGCCTGCGTATCGCGGTCGCCGTGGATCAACAGGACGGGCACCTGCAGGCGGGCCGGCGAGAACGCGTTGAACTGGCTCTCGTCGCGCCAGTCGGCCAGCACGGGATCGTTCTGCAGGGCGACGCGCACGAAGGTGGACAGCGTAGCGCTGGTATACGCGTCAGCCGTGATGAAGTCCGACTTCGCGTCATCTGCCGTGTTGCGCAGGCGCGCCGGCCGCGCGCCGGGCGCGGTCGACGCCGCGCGGACGTCAGGATCGAAGCCGAATCCGAGGAGAACGACGCCTGAAAGCTTTTCCGGATATTGCTGCGCGAGCATCGCGGCGATCATCGCGCCGCGCGACAGCCCCAGGACGTACGTCCGTGTCGGCTTGCGCGGATCCTGCTGCATCCATCCGAGCACCGCCGCGACATCCGCCACGGCGCGATCCGGAGTCAGGAAGCCGGACGCGTCGCGCGGCGTGGCCCCATACCCGCGCAGATCGATCGCGAAGACGTCGAGGCCCGCGGCGCCGAGCATGTCCATGAACGACCGCTCTTCACCTGGTACGCGGAGATCGAAATTCGGCAGGCTGCTCCACGTCCGTCCGTGGATCAGGAGAATCTTCGTTGCGGTAGTCGCGGATGTCGGCCGCGCGCGCTGCCAGACGGCGACGTGATGCCCCTCGACCACCACGTCGTGTTTGATCGGTGTCTTCGCCGGCGCCTGCGGAGCGGCCATCAGAGATAGCAGCGCCGCAACTGCAGCAATGGACATCATCCGCCAATCGGCAATGTGCCAATCGGCAATCCGGTAATCGGCAACCGCCAATCGCGAATCGCCAATGTCTTACCGTCCCTGTTCGCGAAGAATGCCCGCGCGCAGCGCGGTGATCGTCTGCGGCGACGCCACGAACAGCTCGTCCGGGAACCGATGCGCGTAGGCGAGCATGCCGGAATAAATCACGTCGCTCTGATACAGATTGAGTCCCATGCCTGCCAGGAACTGAAGCCGCAGATTACGATCGCGATTGATCGCCGCATCCGCGAGCCACGGCTGCAGGTCCTTCGCGCGCCCCGCAAACGTCGCGAACAGGTCGATCGCCGAGTTCATCCCAATCTCGCGCAGCGACTGCGCCATGGGCGCGTATTCGGGCCGCTGCAGCTTCGCCTGGATAGCGTCGACGTCGATCTTCGTGTCCTCGACCTGACCGAGCAGCACCAGGTCGTAGCCCGCGCCGTTGTTCGTGTTACCCCACACGATGCCGTTCGGAAAGGCTTCCATGAACGTCGCGATCTCGCTCTTGACGGCTTCCGTGTTGCTCTCGTACAGCTGCACGAAGAGCGTCACAGCTCCACCCGCATTCAGCTTGCGCTTCACGAGCTCGAAGAACTCGCGCGTGTAGAGCATCGCGGCCCCCTTCACCCACGGATCCAGTGGATCCGAAGTGACGGCGTCGAACTTCTCGTTCGTCGTCAGCAGGAAGTGCCGCGCGTCGTCGATCGTGACGTGGACCTTCGGATTGTCCACGACGTGGAAGTTGTGATCGCCGAAATATTTCGCGACCACTTTCGGCACCAACGGCTCGATCTCCGCGATCGTCTGATGTTCGACGGCCGGATCGATCGACACGGCGCCCGCGGTGACGCCGGCCCCGCAGCCGATGACGAGCACCTTCTTCGTCTGGCGCGGAATGAGCGTCGTCATGTGCCCGAGCATCCGCTGCAGGCGCATGTCCTGCGGCTCGCTCGAGGCCTGGACCTTGCCCGCGTTGTGATAGTTGAGGATTCCGCCAGGCAGGCGCGTAACCGCGACGGTCGCGTTCCAGCCTTCCCCCATGTAAATGACGTCAGCCTGCCCAAGCCGAGTCGCCGTATAGCGGCCGTAGGCGGCGAAGATGCCCGGGATTGGATGGACCGTCCTGGAGAGAAGACCGGCAAGCGCCGCGGCGATGATGATCGTCGCCGTGCCCGCAAACTGCATGCGCCCGGCCGGTTCCTCGGTTCCACCGGTCGAGAGCACGAGCAATCCTGACAGCGCGGAGATCAGGATCATCAGCTGCGTGGCGTGCTGGCTTCCAAGCCAGACGATGAGCAACAGGCTCGCGCAGAGCGAGCCGACGATCGCGCCGACGGTGTTCGCCGCGTAGACGCCGCCCACGAGGCGCGCCGGATCCTGACCGCGAGACGCGAGCGACGCGAGCGCAAGCGGGAAGCTGGCGCCCCACAGAATCGATCCGGGCAGCACGACCCAGAGACAGCGGACGAAATCGAGCTGAAAGTTGAACCAGGGGTCCGTCGTGATCGACGGGTTGATCGGCCAGTACGGCATCGACTGCGTCAGCATGTATGCCGACCAGGCGATGGCCGCGCACAGCAGCATCTGGCACCAGCCGAATACGAGGCGCGGACGCGCCGTCGCGCGGCCGATGGCCGAGCCGGCGCTGCTGCCGATGCCGAGACCAAAGAGGAAGACCGCGAGGATCAACGAGAACGTGTAGACCGTTCCGCCAAAGAGCAGGGACAGAAGCCGCGTCCAGATCACTTCGGATGACAGCGCCGTCATCCCGGAGAGCGCGATGGCCACATAGACGGCCCCTGCGCCGGCGACCGGCTTCACGCCCAGTTCCTCGCGATCCGAGGTCAGCGTCTCGACCACGGGCGCCGTCTTCGCTATCAACATGCCGACCAACGCGACGGTGACGTTCAACGCGATAGCCACGAACGTCCCGACGGCGAGATCGAATACGCGAAGCAGGTAGAAGCCTGCGAGCAGGCTGCCGAGCACGCCCCCCGCGATGTTGCCGCCGTAAAAGAATCCGAGCCACGAGACGCCTTCGGGCGTCGATTCCACCCAGCGCGAAATCGCCGGCAGTGTCGCGCCCATCAGCAGCGTCGGAGGCAGCAGGCAGATCGCCGCGGCCATGCCGCGCATCACGATACCGAACACGCCCGCGCCGCCCGATACCGTGACATACACGCTGTTCAGAAGAGGCATGCCGATCAGGATCAGCAGACCGAACACCGCAATTCCGAGCTCGAGGTACGCGTACACACGGAGCGGATGGTTCCCGCGACCGATGTATCGCGGCAGCAGGTAGCTGCCCAGGCACATGCCGCCCATGAAAGTACCGAGCAGCACGCCCATCGAGACGGCGGACGAGCCGATGACGAGCTGGAGCAACTGGAACCAGACGACTTCGTATATGAGCGCCGCACAGCCGCTGCCGACGAACAGCAGGAGCAGCGCGGGGAGGAACCGACGCGGGGTCATCACGGGCCCTTTCTGGCTTCGGATTCAGTGGAGAAAACGGCGATGTTATCACGCGTAATACGCGCATCAGGCGTGCCTCGCTTACCAGGACGCCGACGATTTCTGCCAACGATCAGCGGCGAATCTGCGTCCAATACGGCACGGAGGGGCCATGACCTGGTGGAAGCGCGGGCAAAAGGCAGCGAACGAGCCGTCGGTGGTCGATCCGGCCATGCCGCTGATCAGACTCGAGGGTGTGAGCCGCGTCTTTCACGCCGACGCCGACGGCGCCGACGCGGAGACGCGCGCGCTCGACAACGTCACGCTCGACATCAATCGCGGTGAATACATCTCCGTATCGGGACCGTCGGGATGCGGCAAGTCCACGCTGCTGTCAGTGCTCGCGCTGCTCGATGCGCCCTCGTCCGGCCGCTACTGGTTCAACGGCCGGCGCATGGATCAGCTCTCGCCTGGTGAGAAGGCGCGCATCCGGAACGTGGACGTCGGCCTCATCTTCCAGAGCTTCAACCTGATTGGCGACATGACGGTCTACGAGAACGTCGAATACCCTCTGACACTGCGCGGAGTGGCGTCCGCCGACCGCGCCGCACGCGTCAATGCGGCGCTCGATCGCGTCGGGCTCGCGCCGCGGGCGAAGCAGCGTCCTGGTTCGCTCTCAGGCGGCCACCAGCAGCTCGTGGCGATCGCGCGCGCGCTCGCGGGCCGTCCGCCGATCGTGCTCGCTGACGAACCAACCGGAAATCTCGACTCGAAAAGCGGCGAGTCGGTGATGCAGATGCTCGAGGAGCTGCACGCCGACGGCGCGACGATCTGCCTCGCGACGCACGATCCGCGTCACATCGCGCGGACCAAACGGCGGATTTACCTGTTCGACGGCCGCGTCGTCCCGGAACCGATGTAGCCCGCCTCGACCAGCGTTGCGCGCGGTCTATACTCGCGTGATGCGTGCGTTCCCGAAATCCGCGTTCGAAGAGGCCCGCGCCCGGATGGGCGAGTTCGTCTATCACACGCCGCTGCTCACGTCGCGGCTGCTCAGCGAGCGCACGGGGTTCGATGTCCGGTTCAAGGCGGAAATGTTCCAGCGCGGCGGGTCGTACAAGATCCGCGGCCCGATGAACAACTTCGCGCAGCTCACCGACGAACAGAAGCGCCGCGGTGTCATCTGTTCGTCCGCCGGCAACCACGCGCAGGGGGTCGCGCTCGCGGCCGCACGCCATGGCATCAAGGCGGTCGTCTGCATGGCGGAGAACGCGACGCGCTCCAAGATCGACGCGACGCGCGCCTACGGCGCCGAAGTCGTCCTGCACGGCTCGATCTGGGACGAGGCGAACGAGAAGGCGAAGCAGCTCGTCGCCGAGAAGGGCTACACCTACATCCATCCGTTCGACGACGAGCAGCTGATCATCGGGCAGGGGACGGTCGGGCTCGAGATTTACCAGGACTGGCCCGAGGTGGAGCTCGCGATCGTCCCGATTGGCGGCGGCGGGCTGATTTCGGGCGTGGCGACGGCGCTGAAGGCGTGCAATCCGAAGATCAAAGTGATCGGCGTCGAGTCGTCGGGCGCTCCAGGGATGACGCGCAGCGTCCGCGAAGGGGCGCTTCTCACGCTCGATCGCGTCGACTGCATCATCGACGGCTTGCGTGTGAAGCGCGTCGGCGAATTGAATTACGAGATCGTCCGTGAGTACGTGGACGATCTGGTCACGCTGCCCGACGAACAGATCTTCGAGGCGGTGGTCTGGATCATGTCGCACCTGAAGGTCGTGCCCGAGGGAGCCGCGGCCGCCCCCGTCGCCGCACTCCTGCAGGGCCTCGTCACGGCGCCGCCGAAGACGAAAGTCGTGTGCGTCCTCAGCGGCGGCAACGTGAACCTCGATCAACTCCGCGGCCTGCGCTGGAACTAGGGGTCAAACCGGGGTCAAACCGCGGTCAGACCGGGGTCAAACCGCGGTCAGACCGGGGTCAGACCGGGGTCAGACTCCGGCGCGCGACGCATTCATCGCGACGTTAGATGAAGCCGAATGTGGCAGTCGCTGCACTGGCATCGCGTTCGTTCGGCGATGGAGGCAGCCCGAGAACTGCCCGCTTGAAATTTCTATCGCCGAGAATGCGCTCCCTTGATCGAAACAATTCGGCGCGGACATCTTCCTCCTCCGACAGGCTCAACACGTGTCGGACATATCGTTCGCGAAGAGTCCGGATGTCGCCGTCACCGAACTGTCGCAGTACCTCCCCTGAAGATAGGAATGCCGGGCTCGGAACGAGGCCTACGGTGCAGCGGTAGCTGCTCCATGGCCACGCCGAGGGATGATCAACCAACTTCGCCCTGACGGGATTCAGCGCGATATAACGCACAAGACTCAGGAAGTAGCCGTCCTCCTGAACGATTTGAGCCTTGAAACGTCCCTGGAGCACGTGTCCCACCTTAACGTGCGCGGCATTCCACCACTTGGCGTACTCGCCATTGAGATGCTGCATCGCTCTCGACAGATTCGGCTCTCGATTCCTGAGCGCCAGGTGATAGTGATTCGGCATCGCGGAGAAGTCCAGGCACTCGACATCGTACGTATCGACCACGTCGCTCAGTAAGTAGAAAAATTTTCTGTAATCAATTTCATCAAGGAAGATCTGCATCCGGCCGTTGCCGCGAGACATGACATGTCGGATCAGACCGGGATCTTGAATTCTCCTTCGCCTCGCCATGAGCTCGGCAGGTATACACAAATCGATCCGAACGAAATCACGAGCAAATTAACGAGAACTCCGACGACCGGCTCGAAAAGTACGCAGAGCCTGCGTGCCGCCCGACCAGCTCTTTGTGCAAAGTTTGCGAGAGGCCCCTTCGAACATGCGGGTCTGACCGCAGTCTGACCCCGGTCTGAGCGCGGTCTGACCCCGGTCTGACCCCGCTTGCGCGGGTGGTGGGCGGCGCGTAGGATGCGTCGCATGACGCGCGACGAGATCCTTGCCCTCCTCGGGCGGCGCGATGCGGCATGGAAAGCCCGCGACCCGGGCGCCCTCGCGGCGACTCACACTCCCGACGGCGTCGCCGTCAGTCCCACGGGCGGCGTCCTCGAGGGACGCGCCGAGATCGAGCGCGTTTACAAACTCTGGCTCACCGCGTTTCCGGACGTCGTGTTCCAGCCGCAGGACCTCGTGATCGAGGGGGACAGAGTCGTCCAGCTGGCGAGGATCGTCGGGACACACGCCGGCGAGTTCTTCGGACTCCGGCCCGCCGGGCGCCACGTGGACGTGGAAGTCGTGCTCCTGATGACCGTGCGTGACGGCCTCGTCGCCGAAGAGCGCCGCGTATACGACTTCACGGGCCTGCTCGTGCAGGTCGGCGTGCTGAAAGCCAAGCCCATGACGGGCTGACGACGCGTCAGGATCCGCTGTTCTTCAGCGCCTTGTCGCGATCGAGGAAGCTGACGCCGCGCGTGATCCACGGCTGCGCCGGCTCCCCCTTCAGGTAGTGCCCGAACCACGCCATGATGCGCTGGTGGTAGTCCACCTGGTTCGCTTTCTGGCGCAGGCCGTGATCTTCGCCGCCGCTGGCTTACTTGAAGAGATCGTCGAACGCCTTCTTCGCGCTCGAGGGGCTCGCGGGGGACGAGGAGGATCTCGTCTCGCGTTCCACGGTCGTTCGGGGCTCGAAGTGCGCGCACTCGTTCCGCACGTCCTTGGGGGACACGCGCGTTGGAATCGGCTTCTGGCACTCGAAGGGGGCACTGGTATCGAAGTGCGAGCATTGCGCGCAGGTGTGCAGGTCGGCCTGGCACCGCGGGCACTGCGCCGTCGCGCTCCATGCCGTCGCGACCGCCAGCTCGTTGCCGCAGCGCGCGCATTTCACCACTTCGCGGAACCCCGGCATGCTGAAGGTCTTCGGCGCGATGGGCGGCTGCCCACGCGGCGCATATTCCTTCTTCTGCTGTTCCGGCTTGCGCTCGCGCGGCTCGCGCGGCTCGTCCTGGTAGCCGCGCTGACGGTACTTGCGTTCAGACATGGGGAGCGGTGGAATTGTACAGCCTTTCGGTGGCCGCTTTCACGGCCCTTCTTGCGCAGTGGGCCGGAATCGCTTTCCGCATGGATTCGCGAATCCTCCCCGTCCATTCCACGGGCACGCCCCGCCGATCGCGATGGTAGAAGGCGGGAACAATGTCCTCTTCGAGGTGACGATAGAATGCGCGGGCCCCGGCGGCCCCCTGCTCCTCCGCCTCGATCGCGATATGGGGAGCGCCGTTGATGGCAGCCTTCAGTGCCCCCAGCGACGGGCGCGCGCCCGCCGGCGGTGACGTGACCCAGAGATCGCAGCCCTGCACGAGCAATCTCGCGGCATGCAGATCGTAGTCCTCGAGGAAGGCGATACGGCCGCCAAACAGCGGGTCAACCGCGCGCGAGAACAGCACCTGCAGGTGGCGGCGCGCCGACTCATCACCCGGGTGCGCGCGGCCGGCGAACACCAGCTGGACGGGACGCCTGCGCGCCGTCAGAATCGCCGCCAGCCGCTCGACGTCATGAAAAAGGATCTCGCCGCGAAAATCCGCGGTGATGCGTCCCGCAACGCCGATCGTCATCGTGCCGGGATCGAGCAGCGTGCCTTGCGCCACGAAGCGCGGACCCGTGGAGCGGTCTCTCGCCCACCGGCGTCGCGCGCGCTCGCGCATGAAGTCCGTCAGGTATCCGCGGAGGCGCTGCTTCGCCGCCCAGAGGTCCTCGTCGGGAATGACGGACAACCGATCCCACCAGGATTGATCGTCCTGCCACTCTCGCCAGTCCGAACCGAGGTCGCGCTCGATCAGGACGGCGAGCTCCCGCGCGATCCAGCTCGGCACGTGCACGCCGGCCGTGTCTTCGCGCGGATCGATGGTCGCGCGCAACTCGATGCCCAGCGCCGCTATCATTTTTGGCAGCGCGGCTTCGAGCACCGCTCGCTGCCGCGTGTTCGCCTCCGATCCGGCCGGACACAGGGCTGCCGATATTTCCCGATCGGCGGGAGCGTTCTCCGGCAGGTCGGTGTCGATGAGAAAAATCGTCACGCGTCCCGCGCGTACCTGCCAGACCTGTGCATGCACGTCGCCGTCCGGCAGCGGCAGCACGAAGGCGCAGCGCGAGCCATCCGCAGCGAGCGCGGGGCCGATCGGCGCATCGGACCAGTCCAGGTACTCGTACAGATCCTGCTGGATGCCGTCGTCGGAGAGCCGCTGATGCAGGTAGGCGCGCGGATACATGAGACCGATGCCGACCAGCGGAATACCGAGGTCGCTCGCCTCCTTGGAAAAATCGCCGACGGCAACGGCGAGCCCGTCGCCATCAACCGGCAGCGCCTGGTGGAGCGAGAACGCCGGCGCGATGTACGCCATTGGCGGCGCGGCGGTGTACCCGCGTGGTGCCCGCCATGTACCGGCACCGGCGCGGACGACGTCGAGTGCCGCGATCGCGTGGTCGTAGAGTTTCAGAAATTCCGGATCGTGAGCGGCATGCTCCAGGCGATCCATCTCGACGAGGTGCAGGAGGAGGACCGGGTTGTGGTCGGTGAATCGCCACAGCGGATAATCGAGATCGCGGAAGACTTCGCGCGCTCCCACGTTCCAGCTCCACCAGAGGTCATACGCGAGATCGTTCAGACGGCTGATGCGGGCGGGCAGCGGGGGCAGTGGAACGTACCGATCCATGCGCTGATTCTACGTTGGCCGAACACATGAGCTTGGAACGCGATCCGCGGCTGGCGCGTATAGTGCCTCAGGAGACACCATGATTGCTTCGATCCGGCAGCGCCTTGTTCCATCGTTGCTGATACCGCTCGCCATCGCCGCACTCGCCAGCGCCGGTTGCGACATCGTCACCGCCGACCTGCGATCCGAAGAGACGGCGGAATGGCACAAGACCTACACCCTTGACGTGGCCGGGCGTGTTGAAATCGGCAACGTCAACGGCAAGATCACGGTGGAGCCCTCGTCGGGCAACACGGTGGAGGTCACGGCCGTGAAGAAAGCGCGCGGCGCCACACCGGACGCCGCGAAAGCGGCCCTCGAGCGCGCCACGATTGTCGAGGACGTCTCATCCGCCCGCGTGCAGATCCACACGAAGGTCACGCGCATGGAAGGCATCGTGTTCAACGGCGGCAACGTGCACGTCGATTATCGCGTCAAGGTGCCGGCAGCCGCGGAAGTGCGGTTCACGACCGTCAACGGCGGCATTGAAGTCTCGGGTCTGCAGGGGCGCGTCACCGCCGAGACGACGAATGGCGGCGTGACGACGCGCGACGTCACCGGTCAGCTCGAGGCGACGACAACCAATGGCGGGCTCGATATCGACCTGGCGAAGGTGGCCGAAGGGGGCGTGAAGCTCGAATGCACGAACGGCGGGATCAAGGTTCGCCTGCCGAAAGATGCGAAGGCCACGATCGCCGCAACCATCGCGAATGGCGGCATCAATGCGTCCGATCTGCCGCTGGACATGAACAGCGACAACAGCCGCCGGCGCCTCGACGCGAAGATGAATGGCGGCGGGCCGCGCATCCAGATCGACGGCACGAACGGCGGGATCAGGCTGTCCGCGCGGTAGGGCGCGCCAGGCGGCGCTGCAGCAAGCCAAGGACCACGGCTTCGGCCGCGGTCATCCTTCCCACTGCCCTCGCAGTACGCTGCGCGCGCTGCGTGACGGTCTTCATCATCGAGCCGTCCATGTACGCATCAATCACTGCCGGATGCACGTAGCACTTTCGGCACACCGCGCGCGTATTTCCCAATCGCTTCGCGACCTGCTCGATCGCCGCCACGACGTTCTTCTTCGCGCGCGCCGCTGAATCGACCTGCGCGAAATCGCGCAGCAGCTGCGCCGCGAGAACCGTGCCCGCCCACGTGCGGAATTCTTTCGACGTGAACTCCTCGCCGCTGATGTCCTTTAAGTACGCGTTCACGTCCGCCGAGCCGACATCCACGATATTTCCGTCCTCATCGCGGTACTGGAACAACTCCTGGCCGGGCAGATCGCGGCATTGCCTCACAATCTTCGCGAGCCGGCGATCGTCGAGCGCGAGCGCGTGCTCGATACCCGACTTGCCGCGGAAGATGAAGCGAACCGTCGATCCGGCAATCTTCACGTGCCCGTCGCGCATCGTCGTCAAGCCGAAGGAGCGGTTGTCGCGCGCGTACTCGTCGTTGCCGACGCGGATGAATGTTTTCTCGAGCAGCTTGACGACGGCCGCGAGAACTTTTTTCCGCGGCAGGCCTGAGCGACGGACGTCCGCGTCGGTGCGCCGCCGGATCGCGGGCAACGCACGGCCGAAGGCGACCATCCGTTCGTACTTCGTGCCGTCGCGCACCTGCCGCCACTTCGGGTGATACCGGTACTGCTTGCGGCCGCGCGCGTCGCGCCCGGTCGCCTGGAGGTGTCCGCGCGGATTCGGACAAATCCAGACCTCGGTCCACGCCGGCGGGATCACAAGCGACTGGATCCGCGCCAGTTCGGCGGCGTTTCTGATGATTCTGTTGCGCGGATCGAGGTAGCGGACGCGTTTACCCCTGCCTCGCCGGCGGATGCCGGGCTTGTCGTCCGAGGTGTACACGAGGCCGGCCGCCCTGGCGGAGGCTAGGGAGTCCATAAACTCAGCCGTGATAGAATAACGCCCTCCCTAGAGGCTGAATATGAAATGCCCGCGATGCGCGTCGGCACGCGTCTATCCGTCCAGGCTGCGTAATGGCCTGGAGCGGCTCCGTCAGAAGATGACGGATCGACAGCCCTACAGGTGCCACGAATGCGGCTGGCGGCGCTGGCGCGAAGTGGAATTTTTAAGCGTGAACGCCGACGTGCGGCCGGAAGATCTGCGGACCGGTCACGGTGTGACGCCGCTCTCCACGACCGACGTCGATCAACTCGATCCCGCATAGCCCACCCCTCGGCTGCAAGCTGCGCGCCTGCTATCGCAAGCGTGGATTCCCGCGCGAGTCGAACTCGCTGCCGAGGATGAGCTGTACCACGGCGTCGTAACTGCGAACGCCTTTTTCCACGCGGTTCGCCTTCAAGTACTTGTCATAGCCTTCGCGCGCGGCGAAGCGAAGCGTCCCGCTCGTATGCGCGTACCGAGTCTGGATCGCGACAAGATCGGTCTTCGGCCCGATGTCCAACGCGTCTCTCAGCGCGCGTGCCGGTTGCGCGTACCCGATCATGATCAACGCGGCGCTGTACCGCGCGACGGCATCACCGCGGCCGCACGCAAGATACGCGACGAAATTCGCTTCGGATTCATCCGCGTACCCGGCGAGGTGCGCCCACTCGTGCGCGATGACGAACGGCCGTTCGACCTCCAGCAGGTCGGGAGCAAGAAGGGTTTCGAGCAGGAACGGGTCCGTCATCCCCGCGATCGAGGCCTCGTGGAAATACCAGCCGAGTAACGTGGATTTCGGCCGCCCTGGCAGTATCGCGGTACCGCCAAGCGCGCGATGCGTATCCTGGAATGCATCGCGGAGCGCGTCGATGGAAAGCGGTGACACGTGCGCCTCGGCGTACCGCGCGTTCAGCTCGGCGACGGCCCACTCGCCGAGCGCGACGTTTGCGGCCGGCGTGATGCGATCGGGGTCGAACACGATCTTCTCGAACATCGGCACGCGCCGATAGTTGAGCCCCCACGCCGCCAGGAACGACAGGTAGATGATCACCGCGGCACACGCCAGAGAACCCAGCGTCCGGAGAAGACCCGCTCTCCATCCGAACGACAGAACGCGCCTCCGCACGAGCACGACCGTGAGTGCAACACCGCCCATCCAGAGCGCGTCGAAGACGGCGAACGGCACCAGATTCGATGCAGCCGTGAGCACGTGCTGCAGCGCCGGGAAGGCGCCGCGTGAATACCATCGCTCGACGACACCTGCGGGAAGCGGCGCAAACGCAGCGATGCCGGCCAGCGTGAACGCCGCAAGCCACCCGGCACGGCGGATCATGCGGCCGGACGATCGCCTGTAATCAATCGGATTGCGCGCTGGTAACTGAAATACGCCCACGCCCATTGGACCATCACGACGATGCGGTTGCGGAAGCCGATCAGCTTTATCAGGTGCACGAACACCCAGGCAAGCCAGCCAGGCAGACCCTTCAACTGGATCCACGGCAGATCGGCGACGGCGGACGCGCGGCCGATCGTCGCCATGTCGCCGAGATTGTTGTAATGAAACGCGCGCAGCGGCTGCCCCTCGATGGACCGGAGGATGTTGCGCGCGGCGTGCGCCCCCATCTGCATCGCGACCTGCGCCACGCCGGGCAGCGGCCGGCCTGAGGGTCCGGGCAGCGACGCGAGATCGCCGATCACGAACACGTTTGCGTCTCCGGGGATCGTCAGGTCGGGCTGCACGAGCACGCGTCCGGCGGGATCGAGTGGAGCGCCGAGCGTCGCGCCGAGCGGCGATGCCGCAACGCCGGCGGCCCAGAGGACCGTCTCGGCGGCGATGGTTTCGCGCGATGTCTCGACACCGCCGGCCGAAATCCGCGTGACCGTTTCTCCCGTCCGGACGTCGACGCCCAGCCGCTCGAGATCGCGCCGCGCGGCCGCGCGCAGACGATCGGGAAAGTTTGCCAGCACGTAGGGACCGCCTTCAATCAGGACGATCTTCGCCGAGCCGGGATCGAAATGCCGGAAGTCCTTCGCGAGCGACTGACGGGCGATTTCCGCGAGCGCGCCCGCCATCTCCACGCCGGTTGCTCCGCCGCCGACGATCACGAAGGTCAGTTCGGCGACACGTCGCGCAGGATCGGACTCTCGCTCCGCCCGCTCGAATGCGAGGAGCACCCGCCTCCTGATGTCGAGCGCATCCTCGAGCGTCTTCAGTCCCGGCGCGAACGGGCGCCAGTCGTTATGTCCGAAGTACGCATGCGTCGCACCGGCAGCAACGATCAGGTAGTCGTACGACAATTCGGCGCCATCCGCGAGGCGCACGACCTTTCGCGGTGGATCGATCTGCGCCACCTCTCCGAGCAGCACCTCGACGTTGCGCTGCTGCCTGAGGATCCACCGTATCGGCGAGGCGATGTCGCCGGGGGACAATGCAGCCGTTGCCACCTGGTAGAGCAAGGGCTGAAACAGATGGTGATTCCGGCGATCGACGATGGTCACGTCGACCGGTTCGCGGCGGAATTTGCGCGCCGCATACAGGCCGCCGAATCCACCACCGATGATCAGCACACGGGGCACGGGGACAGTATAGGCAGAGTTCTTGCTGTAGCCGAGGCATGGCTACGAGCGAGAAGGTGGTTCGCTGGGGCGGGGCGAGATTGTCCAGGCGAGTGTCCCGTTCGGTGCCACTGATCGGCACCGCGATCGCCCTGGCCACGGTCGCCGCTACGATGAAGCGCAAGGGGTTCTTCCGCGGCATCATGGAGACGGGATTGAACGCGATCCCCTTTGTCGGCGCGGCGAAGAACACGGTCGAGCTCGTGCGCGGCCGCGATTTTATTCCGGACCGCCCGCCCCGATAAGCCGCGCACCCGCCCACGCTGATGGCGCAGCGGACTTCGTGCGCGCCGCGGCCACGCTGGCGCTCCAGGCGTCGATTGGAGCTGTACCTTTGGCCAGTGCGGTATGAAATGCCGCAAGAAGCGCCTGAGATGAGAAGGCATCGGAGGGCCACCGGCCGGTAACGACCGCCGGAACGCCGAGCGCCACGGCCGCCCACGCGATGGTATCCATCGCCGCGCCGATGCCCGCAGCGCCGAAGGACGATCCATCTGCCAGCACGATCACGCGCGCATGGGACGAGGCCCTGAACCACTCGCGCAGCTCCCACCGACCGTCGCTCTCCAGCTGGTCCCCGGTGCCGCTCAAGACGACCATCGAGAACAGCGGTGTGGCGCCGATCACTTGTAATGGCGCAGTGAAGTGGAGCACGTCCGCCGTCTCACTGGCTGTCCGCGCCGCGATTTCCGACGCATCCAGCTTCGATCGCACCGACGCCGAATCGCCGTAGACGCGCGCGAGCTCGGTCGCGCTTGCCAGCGCGGTGGCTTCATCAGGCTCTTTCCATCCGGTCTGTGCAAGCGTGAGTTGCGCGCGCACCGCCTGCGGAATTGCCGGTGCGGCAAAGATCGCCGCCGAGATGCCGTCGTGAGGCTTATGGGACGCCGCGATCCGCTGCTCCAGTGCAAGCGTTGCGAGGGATGTCGCATACGTCACAGGCATCCTCGCGCCCAGCGAATCTTCGCCGGAAATGAGCGCCTCGAATGGAATCTTCCACAATAAGTCGTCAGGGATCACGACGCAGCGATCGCGATCGGCGAGACGCGCGGCGATGGGCGCCAGGATCGCTGTGGAAATTGGCGCCGACTGGATGCGCCACTCGGCGACATCGGCCAGGATCGCGGGCTGCATCGCCTTGCCGATTTGGTCGGCGAGCTCGCGTCGTTTGAATGGCACGACGGTCGCGGCAGTATCGACTCCGTCCTCGCCGCGCGCAACCGTCAGGACGAGCAGCTCGTCGTCACCGACGAGGTACTCGACGAGGAGAGGACGATCGCCGGTGAGCAGATGGCCGACGTCCACGTTCTCCGCCTGCAGCGCGCGCCACCGCTGGAGCTCGGGCAACCGCGCGTAGAGCTTCGCCTGCTGTTCGGCGCGGCGCGTGACGAGGCCGGTGAGTTGCTGCTGGAGGCGGTCCAGCCTGGCGGCATCAGCATGGCGCGCGTCACGTTCGGCGCGGAGTTGCGCGCGCGTGGAGATCATCTCCCTCACGATCGATTGTTCGTCCGCTTCTTCCTCGGGAGTCATCCCGCGCGTAATATCGCGCTGGAACGCGGAGAGCTGCACGCGCCGAGCGTTGGCGCGCCGTGCTTCCGCTGCGTCGAGGGCGCCGCGCGCATCGCCGGCCGCGGCAAGCGTGAGGGCGAGGCCCGACCACGCGCTCGCGCTGTCGTCGAGCTGCGCGCGCGCATCGGGGTTCGTCGGCGCGTCGGCGGCAAGCCGGTCGATCGCCGCGATCGCGCGGCGGAACTCGTCCCGCGATTCGTCGAGCCGCCGGAGCCTGTACAGCGCTTCCCCCGTGCGCGCGGCCGCGCGCCACGCGAGATCTTCGCTCTTGACCGCGTCGGCAATCACGCGCACCTTCTGCGCGCTGGCGAGCGCCGCTTCGTCGTCTTTCGTGCCTGATTGTGCGAGAGACAGCCCGAGCCACGCGCGTCCGGAATCCTCGGCGAGCCTTTGGTCCTCGAACATCCGGATTGCCGTCCGGTACGCGGCGATGGCATCGACGAATTTCTCGCGTGCCGCGTGGCTGAAGCCGATACCGACCCATGCGCGCGCCACGCCGTCGGGCTGTTTCGCCAGCTCGTACTTCGCGCGGCTCTCGGTATACGCCGCGAGCGCCGCCTCGAATCGTCCCGCAACGAGCTCGGTCACCCCGAGGCTCGCCGAAATCCGCGCGACGGAGGAGGGATCGTCCTCGGAAAGCTTCCGCGCCTCCTCGAAGTTCGCGCGCGCCTGGTCGGGATTCCCAAGGCGGTAATAGATCTGCCCGATGCTCTCGAGAGGGGCGGCGACGTTGCTCTTCCCACGTGGATCGAGTTTCAGCGCTCCCCGCGCATCGGCGAGCACCTGCCCGTACATGTCGAGCGCCGCCGCGAGGTCCCCCTGCGCGACGAACACGCGCGCCAGGCCGCTCTTGGCGAACGAGGCTCCCTGCGGATCGTGCGCGGCCACCAGCACGCCGAGGGCGCGACGGTACGAAGCGGTCGCTGCATCGTACTCGGCCTGCAAGTACTGTACGTTGCCGATGCTGACGACGGCACGCCCTATCGCCGCACCGTCGTCCTGCTTCTCGTAGACCGCCAGCGCGTCGCGGTAAAGCCCAAGTGCCGGCGTGTACTCGGCCCGCGAATAGGCAACGGTCGCAAGACCGAACAGCGCTGCCGCTGCCATATCCTGCTCGTCGATCTCGCGGGCGACGGCGAGCTCCTTCTGGTAGAAATCGGTCGCAGTCGCGTAATCGCCAAGGAAATATGCGGCCTGGGCGATGTTGTGCAGCGAGTTCGCTTCACCATGCCGGTCCCCGGCGGCGCGGGAGACGTCGAGCGCCAGCTCGAACAGGGTCTTGCCGCGCGCGTAATTTCGTCCGAGCGTGACGGCCATCGTCGCGCGCTGCGAGATCGCGAGCCGCGCCTGGACCAGGTCCGCGCGATTCTTCTCGAAGAGCGCGGGACGGTCGGAAGGCTGCGCGGCGATCAGGTCATCGGCGATTTCTTCGGCGAAAGGGCCGTCGCGGAGAAGCTTCCACCCGGCCGCCTCTCTCCGCCAGAGCTGGGAATTGAGGAAGGTGGAGCGCTGTGTGGACGGAACGCCGTTGCGCATGATCAGTCGCGTGCGCGAAGCGGCAACACGCACGCGCGCGTCAATCCCCTTCACCTCGATCGAACGCACGTCGACGACGAAGCTGTCTTCGGCAGGCTCGCCGAACACCGCGAGAAACGCCTCGCGCGTCGGCCTCGGATTGGCACTCGCGCTCCAGAACGAAAGCGTCTTGTCGGGGTCGCGCTGCGCCTGCGCAGCGTAGTACTGCTGCACGAGCTCCCGCACGGCGACCGCCGCGTCGTCCTGGGAGATATTCGTGCCCGGCTGCGGCGGCTGCGCACCGGCGAGGAGCACGGTGAGGAGCGCCGCGGCAGCGGCTTTCATTGAAGCTTGAACCTGATCGTGATCGTCATCAGCACGGACACGGGATGCCCTCCATAGAGGCTCGGCGAATAGCGCCACTGGCGCACCGCGTCGATCGCCGCCTGGTCGAGCATCGGCACCGACTGGATCACACGCAATTGCGTCACGTGTCCCGATGGATCCAGCACGGCTTCCATGACGACCGTCCCTTCGATGCGCGCCGCGCGCGCGAAGTCAGGATAGATCGGACGCACGTCCACGGTCTTGCGGGGCGCGACTGGAAGGTCCGCGACGCGCACGGGGCCCGTTTGCTTCGGCGGCTCGGGAGCCGGAGGGACCGCGATCGCAGGCCCGAGCGGCAACCCGCCCGCACCCGGCGGGAGACCGCCCGTCGGATCCGGCAACACAGGTCCGGGATTGAAGACGGGCCGTTCTACCTCCGGCCGAATCATCGTTGGCGCTGCAGTCGGGGCGGGGGCACGTGTCTCGGAGGGCGCACTCCGCGACGTGACCATGGGGCGCACCAGCACTTCCGGCGGCGGAGGTGCCGGCGCGACTCGCACGAAATCAGGGAGGCTCACTGCGACGACCGGCAGGACGACATTCGCGGTGAGTGGAATGATGAAGAGGAGCAGCAGCGCGACGAGGTGAAACCCAATGGAGATCGGTACGCTGCCCGTCAGGTGACTCCGCAACCCTTGCCACGCCATGGCGCACCTCCTGCCCACATAAGACACCGGCGTCCACGCAGGGTTCCGCGGGCCTGAGCCGTTGATGCGAGCACGGAACTTGCTCCGATCGGCAAATAGGAGGCTGCTCACATGGCAGACGGCATCCTCGGGCTCGGCGGTCCGGACTCGACGGTACGCGACATCGACGATTCGAACGCATCTTCACCATCACCTTCATCCGAGGCCGCACGGCGACGCCGCCGGATGAGTGAAGGCGCGGACGAACTGACGCCCGAAACGACCGCCGAAGCACCAACGACGAGCGGTGGCCACGGCGCAACGGGCATCGACATGGGATCGGGCGGCGAAGGGACGGACATCGAGTAGCGAGGCGCGAGGTGCGATAATCGGGCATGGCTCGCACCGCGCCCCCCGAATCGTGGGGCAAGTCCACTGTCCGCACCGCGTGTCCGCTCGATTGTCCCGATGCGTGCACGCTGGACGTCACCGTCGAACAAGGACGCATCCAGAAGATCGACGGTGGCGACGACAATCCCGTTACCCGCAACTTCATCTGTGCAAAAGTCCGCCGCTTCGACGAGCGCGTGTACGGCGAAGATCGCGTGCTCTATCCCTCGGTCAGAAAAGGGGCGAAGGGGCAGGGCACGTTCACCCGCGTTGCATGGGACGAGGCGCTCGACCTCATCGCCGTGCGCATGTCCGAGATCAAGGCGCAGCACGGCGGCGAAGCGATCCTTCCGTTCTACTATGGCGGCTCGAATGGATTGCTGACGCAGAGCACCAACGACGCCGAGCTGTGGCGGCGGTTCGGGACCTCGCGCCTCGCCACGACCGTCTGCGCAGCGCCTACGGGAGCGGCGAACCTCGCGCTCTACGGCAAGATGGCGGGCGTCGTCTATCAGGACTACCCGCACGCGAAGTTGATCGTGCTGTGGGGCGTGAACCCGTCCGCGTCCGGCATCCACCTCATTCCCTACATCAAGGAAGCGCAAGCCGCGGGCGCGACGCTGGTCGTCATCGATCCGCGCACGACGTCGCTGGCGAAGAAGGCGGACATCCATCTCGCGGTAAGGCCGGGCACTGACCTGCCGGTCGCGCTCGCCCTCCACCGCTTCATGTTCGAGGAAGGGCACGCGGATCTCCCGTTCCTGGAAAAACATACGACCGGTGCGGAGCGTCTTCGCGCCGCTGCGGCGCCGTGGACGATCGAGCGTGCCGCGGCAGAAGCGGGGATCGATACGGCGGCCCTGCAGAAGGTCGCGGAACTCTACGTCCGCTCGTCTCCCGCGCTCGTGCGGTGCGGGTGGGGACTGGAGCGCAATCGGAACGGAGGAAATGCTGCGGCGGCGGTACTGGCACTTCCCTCGGTCGGAGGCAAATTCGGCGTGCGGGGCGGCGGCTTCTCGATGACCAACTCGCTCGCGTTCGGCTTGAAGGCGGCGCAGTGGATCGACACGCCGGAACCGCAGACGCGCCTCGTGAACATGAATCATCTTGGTCGCGCGCTGACCACGTACTCCGATCCGCCGGTGCAGATGCTCTTCGTCTACAACTGCAACCCGCTGACGACGATGCCGGATCAGAATCGCGTGCTCGAAGGGCTGAAGCGCGAGGACCTGTTCACGGTTGTCTTCGAGCAGGTGTTCACCGACACCTCGCGCTACGCGGATGTCGTCCTGCCGGCGACCACGTTCCTGGAACAGTACGACATTGCGAAATCGTACGGCCCGATCGCGATGCAACTCGTGCGGCCGGTGATCGAGCCTCGCGGCGAGGCGCGCACCAACGCGCAGGTCTTCTCGGCAATCGCCGAACGGCTCGGCGTCGGACGCGAAGAAGATGAAATCGAAACGCTGCTGCGGATCACCGGCCGCATGGGGAAAGCTGGCGCCGAGCTGATGGAGAGCGGCGTGGCCACGCCGCCACACGGTGGAACGCCGATTCAGTTCGTGGATGTCTTTCCGCTGACACCGGACAAAAAGGTCAATTTGTTTCCCGAAGCGATCGCCGGCGACGCGCCCGCAGGCCTCTACGGCTACCAGCCCGATCCCGCTACCGAGCGCTTCCCGCTCGCACTCATCTCGCCCGCGACAGACAAAAGCATTTCGTCCACGCTCGGGGAGCTGCGCGAGCGCGCCGCGATGCTCCACATCCATCCCCAAGATGCCGAGCCGCGCGGCATCGCGCAAAGCGACGCAGTCCGCGTGTTCAACGCGCTCGGAGAACTGCACTGCCCGGCCAACCTGACCGCGGACATCCGCCGTGGCACCGTCGCGTTCGCGAAAGGCGTGTGGCGCAAGAATACGTACAACGGTTCGACGTCGAACGCGCTCGTACCGGATTCGCTCACCGATCTGGGCGCTGGCGCCTGCTTCAACGACGCCCGAGTGCAAGTCGCGTTGTTAGGACGCCAGTAGCCAGTAGCCAGTTACCAGTTGCCAGTTGCCAGTTGCCAGGGCGGCATTCTTCTGGCAACTGTTACTGGCTACTGGCTACTGGCTACTGGCTAGTAACTGAAGAAGAAGATCAAGTCCACGCCCGCGCGTTCGACGCGGCGTTGGGTGAGGCGGTTGGCGACGCCGCTCGTTTCCGGCGAGATGCGCGTGTCGACGCGCAGGAACTTCGCGAGCTGATATTCGAGCATGAACTCGGTGAAGCTGCGCTGGCCGAACTGTTGCCGGAAGCGCACGAATGCCTTGTCGCTCACCTGCTTGCCCAGCGTGACGCCGCCGGCCGTCTCCCCCGTTTGCACGTCGGACGTCGTGATCTCGAAGAGATCCACGTCGAGCGCCTTACCGATGGACTTGCCAAGCGGTGACGCGACGAAGCCGCTGGCGATGCCACTCGCGGTTTCCGCGAGCGACGCGCGCTCGCCGGTGCCCAGCTCGTTGACCGAACGATTGAAGACAATGAGCGAGAGGATGTCCGCTTCGTCGAGGCCCACCGGTTCGCTCGACAGCGCGATCTGCGGCGCGCGGGCGGTGCCGGTGATGTGTATCCGCGCGGTGATGCCGGTATTCGGAATGAGCCGATCGGCGTTGATATCGACATTCGGGTTCAGCTCCGGCAGGCCAAGGAACTTCAGCGTGCCGCCACGCTGCAGCGTGAAACGACGCCCCTGGAATTCGTAGAACCCGCGGACCGTGTTCGTGTCTCCACGCAGTGTAATCGGTCCATTCACGGCTTTCGTCACCTGCATGTCGGCGCCGACGGTCGCGTTCACCGAACCGACCTGTGCTGCAGTCGGCCCGCCAGGCCTGATATCCGTGCCGCGCAGGACGAGATTGTCGGGCGCGACGAAATGGATGTTCAGCTCCATCGCGGAGAACACGCCCGTCTGCGGCGCAGGGGTCTGCGGCGCGGTAGCATTCTGTTCCGGCGCCTTCCGCGCGCCGACGTCACGCCCGCGCGCGAGCGCATCGCGCGTTGCTTCGTCCGCACCCTTCTCGCTCACCGTCGTCTGCTGCGCGGAGATGACATCAGGGAGCGCTTCCTCAGAGTAGGGAGTCGCGAAAAGCAGCAGGATCTTGTCCACCTCGAGGCGCGCCGCATCGGTCCGCAGCTCTCCCTCGAGTCGCGGCTTCCTCACTTCACCCGTGAGGCGCAGGTGCGACTGCACGTGGACGTCTCCGAGCTCGTTGTCCATGATCTTGAAGTTGTCGGAGTCAATCGACACGTTCACCGCGCCCGCCTGGCGTTCGTGGACCGCGAGGTCTCCCTGGACGGTCATGGTTTCGCCGTGCTGGTCGAGGATTTGGAATTTCGGGATCCGGACCCGATCCGGCTGCAGCTCGATCCGCGTCGTCAATCCCGTGAACGACACGCCCGTGGGAACGACACCGAACGCCCCGTTCTGAATATCGACGTAGCCATTGAGATGCGGGTCTCGTCCGGAGCCCGTGACGCGAACGTCCGTCTGCACCGTGCCGGTGACGTTGGTCAGCTGGTTCGTAAACCCCTGAACGATGCCGAGGTCGATACGCGCTGACTGGATCCGCAGATCGATCGAGTCCGACGGCGACTCCACGTGAGCGGGTGTGCCCGGCGGATTCGGTTTCAGCGCGCTCAGCGGCACGATGCCCTTCGCCGTCAGCTCGACCCCGGGCGTCTGCACGAGGTGGGCGTCGAGATCGATGCGCTCGCTGGCGTAGCTGCCGTCGGCGGTCAGCGATTCGTACTTGAACTGCTGGAACGCGCCGTTCGTGACGGCGAGATGCCCGGTGACCGCCGGCGCTTTCGCCGATCCCGACATCGTCGCGTCGGCGTTCAATGTGCCGCTGAAGCCGCGATTCTGCAGCGTGAGTTTCTCCAGCTGCGCGATGTCAACGTTCTGCGCGTGGACCTTGATTCCTTCGAAACGCGCGTTCTCTCCGAGCGCGAACGTGCCGTCGACGTCGAGCACCTGGTCCGCGTTGACCAGCTTCACGTCCTGCAGCTCGATGCGATCCTGACCGTACTTGATCGTCGCCTGCGATCCGGGCGCGGATTTCCACTCCACGCCAAGCGTGCGGACAGCGAACGATGGCAGATGTACTTCCTGATGATCGGGGTGGAAGATCACGCTGCCGGTCGCGTCGAGCTCACGCGCGCCGCTGCTGCTGCGGCCGGCCGCCGCTTCCGCCTGCCCGCCCGATGGACTTTCGGCGATGTGCGTCTGGAATTCCAGTTTCTTGTCCACGTACGACGTCGTGGCTGTGAGCGTATTGATCTGAAGGCTGCCGACCTGCAGGAACGTGCTCGTGGTTTCGGCCTGTACATTCGATCTGACGAAATCGAGGTCCGGCACACTGACGGTGTAGCGGCTATTGAGGTCCAGCGCCTTGTTGTCCTTGTAGCCGACGTTCGAACCATCCAGCGTGCCGGTCAGGTTCAGCGACGCCGCGTTGCCCGTCAGCGTGCCGTCGAGAATCGCGGAGCCCGATACATCGGGTTGGTTCGCAAGCTTCGCGAGCGCCGCGAGATTGGTGGCTGCGACGTGATATTTCACATTCGACTGGCCGCTTTGATCGAGGGCAATCGGGCCCGAGGCCTGCACTTCGATATCAGGTCCCTTGACGGTGGCCTGCCGCAGGTTTCCGCGCCGGTTCGCGTACTGGCCTTGAAGGTCCGCGGTATCGATCGCAAGCCCTGCGATGTCGCTCTTGCCAAGTGTCACGCGGCCATCGGCGGCGATCGCGTCGGGTGTGATCGGGCCGGACAGATTCGCAACAGTGAACGTTCCATCTACCGTTCCCGTGACTTGTCCCTTGTATCGGGGATTCGTCAACAGACGCGCGGGATCGAACTTCTGGAACTCGCCGTTCGCGCGCCCGTTCAACGCGTTGTCCGCGAGATGTACGTCGTAGGTCATCCGCGGAAGCGTGCCGCCGAACACCAGCGAATTCGTCGCAACTCCGGCGGCGTCTACTTTCATTGACTCGAGCGCCGTACCCGAACCCTTCACGTCGAAGGTCGTATTGATGCGGCTGTCGTATTCGGGCTTCGCCAGCGCAACGACTTGAAAGGCGTCGCCGACGCTCTTCAGATTGAGATCGCGGACCTCTCCCTTCGCGGCATAACTGAGGCTCTGCAGACCGGGTTTGCCGGTCACGGACGTCAGGGCGAACTCCGTGGTCGTGCCGCTGAGGATTGTGCCGCCGGCGATTGTCGACTCGGCCATCGCGGCGCTGCCCCGCACTTCGGTCGTGCGACCGAAGCTACCCTTCACGTGATAGGACGTCGCGTTCAGATTGGTGGTGATCCGCGGCGCGTTGATCTTGCGCGGCAGGGAGGCCAGGTTGATGTGCGACGCACGTCCCGCGAGATCGAGCTGCGTGGGATGTCCGGGCGCCGAAGGCGTTAGGATGAACCCTTTGGCCGTGCCGCTGCCCCCGTATGCGTTTGCCCGGCCATCCAATGCGAGCCTGCGTCCCGCGATGCCGGCCGTCACTTTCACGGCGGTAGCGGTGTAACCCGCGGCGACGACCTTCGGTCCCTCGAAAATGACCCGTCCGCGGAGGCGATCGAGCGTCGCTGCGCCTGGCGGCGTGCCGGGCAATCTCAGATCGAGCTTCGCGTGGCCCGTGATGTCGCTCTTCTGCGTCGGGTTCTTCAGCAGCGGCGCGAGATCCAGGTTGCGGACGTCAACGTCGCCGCGCGCGCCGAGGTCCGGCGCGACAAAGTCCCCCGTAACATTGCCGCTCACGGCTCCCGCCTCCGACGACACGTTCAGTGCCAGCGCGAGGCTTTCCTGCCTACCCGTCGCCTTGACATCAAAAGACGGATGGAGGTTATAACCCTGCACCGCCGGGAACACGCCTCCGAGCTCCGGCAATGAGAACTTCGGCGACGTTGCCGTCAGCTGCAGCGAGCGCTTCGCAAGGTAGTCGCGCACGACGCCGTCGATCGTCACGGAGCTTTGCGCAGTCTGCAGAGACAGCTTCTCGATATTCAGGTCATCGTCCCGCGTTCCGATGCGGCCCGACAGCTTTTGCACGGTCAGGTCTGGAGCCGTCCCGCTGAAGGCCAGACTGTCCAGCGTCAGACTGTAATGAACCGGCGCGTATTCAAAGCCGGCTTTGACGTTGAGGCCGCCGATTCGCGATGGAAGCCGATAACCTTGCGACGGCAGCTTGTCATCGACCGTCACCTGGCCGTCCACGATTTCGATCAACGTCAGCGAGATCGGTCGTTGCGGTCCCTGGCGATCCGCTTCCCTCGCCTGCCGTTTCACGAGGCTCGACACGTTCCAGCCACTCCTGTCGTGCCGTAGCAGCAGGAAGGGCCGCTCGACACGAATCTCCCGCACCGTCATGCTCTTCGTGACCAGCTGGCCGATGCTGTACTTGATCTCGACCTGCTTCAACGTGACGATGTGCTCGCCGTTGACGTCGATGGCGACGTCGCCAAGCTGCACGCCGGTGAACAGGTTCCCCCCAAGGCTGCCGATCGAGAGGCTGCCGTTCACGTACTGCGCCGACTGCCGGACGATGTACTTGCGCAGCCAGTCGCGGAACCACGGCGTCTGCGACACGATCAGCGCCAGCGCGATGATGCCGATGAGCAGCGTGCCGACCAGGGCGATGACCTGGAGGGTGCGACGCATGTAACTCTTCGCCGGGCTGATTCGCCGTTGCAGCATGGGTTAGAACGCCTGACCGATCGAGAAATGAACACGGAAACGCCGCGGCTCGGGCTTCCCGTTCACCAGCAACCCTTCGATCGGGTTGAGCTGATATCCGAGATCGACGCGCACGGGTCCGATGGGTGTGCTGTAGCGCAGGCCGGGGCCCACGTCATAGCGCAGATTTCCGAGGTTGAAATCCCACGCGTTGTTCCACACGTTGCCGGCATCGCCAAACAGAACCGCGCTGAGATTGCCCCAGACCGGAACACGGAACTCCGCGGAACTCTCGAACATGGTGTGGCCGCCGATCGGGAGCCCCTGGTAGAGCGGCGCGACGTCGAACCGTCCCCAGCCGCGCAGACTCGTCGCGCCGCCGAGCCAGTAGCGGCGGAAGAACGGGACCTTGAGATTCTCTCCACTGGTGGTGCCGATGGAACCGCCCCGCGCCTTGATCGCGACGGCCGCGCGATCGCCGAGCGCGACGTAATACCGCCCTTCGAGAATCGTCTCGACGAACTCGTAATCGCCGCCCAGCAGCCTGCCTGCCTCTTCGACGTGCCCATCCACGGTGTAGCCGCTGCGCGCGTTCACCGTGCTGTCGGCGGTACTGCGATGGAGGGCGAGAGCGAGCGACGACAGGAGTCCTCGTGCCTCGCCGTTGAGCGGATCGAGGCCCAGCGAGATTAGCGTCTTGCCGAACGACGGCGTGTGCAGGGCAACATCCGACACGCGGTAACTTTGAAACTCCCCCGTGTAAGTCAGCGATGCGGACGTGGTGCCCAGACGCTGCGAGAGCGGGCCCGAACGCGCGAACGTGCGCTCCAGCGACAGCTTCCCGCCATTCGTATTCAGGGTGTAAGCCGGTTCGTTGCGATGCCACGATTGGCCGGACGCGAGGAGGCTGAATCGCGGACTCAATAAGTACGGCTGCCGGAAGTTCACGCGCCCTCCCTTGCTGAGCGCGGAGTACTTGCCTTCGAGCTGCAGCGTGCGCGCGGCGCCCATGAAGTTCACGTGGCGCCAGTCGATCGTCGTGCGCGCTTTCTCTTCGCTGCCGTAGCCGACCCCGAAATTCACCTTGCGATGCTTGCCCTCCGTCACCGTCACTTTCACGGGGACGATGTCCGGCTGCCGTCCTTCCGGCACCTCCGGCTCGATGTTGGCGAACTGGAATGTCTCGAGGCTGTAGAGCCGGCGCTGGCTCTCCTGCAACTGGCTCAGACGGAACTGCGAGTTCGGCCGGAACGTCAGCTGACGAGTGACGACGCGGTCGCTGACGGAGGTGTTGCCTTCGACGTCGATGTTCCCATAGCGCGCCTCGTTGCCGGGCGTCGCTGACAGCGTGAGCACACGCGCGCGCTCGTTGCTCCCCTGCCGCTCGGTGAGCCGCATGGTTGCATATGGATAACCATGGTCCTTGACTTCGTCGAGCGCCGCTTCGCGTGACGCCTGGGCGAGCGCGCGATCGAGCGGCGCGTGCTCCTTCAACGCAATCCGGTTCTTCAACTCGCTGAAGTGCGACTCGGGAATGACCTCGAACCCCTGGTACTCGATCTTTTCGACGATGACGGGCTGTCCTTCGTCGATGTTCAGCGTCACGTCGACAGCGTCCTGCTTGTCGTTCATCTTCACGTCGAACGAGCGCACCTTGGCATCGGGATATCCGCGGTCGCGGTAGAAGGCGTTGATGCGTTTGAGATCCGCCTCGAACTGCTCGCGGGTGAAGTAGTGCGGCGCGCCCCACGGCAGCTTCGAGCTCTGAACGGTGGCGAGGACGGACTTCAGCTGCCCGGTCTTGACGGCCTTGACGCCATTGAACTTGAGCGAGGCCACGCGGACGGCCCCCTGCTCTCCTTCGACGCAGCCGGCCGCGCCGGCAAGCACGCAAACCAGGATGAACGGGAGCGGAGAGCGGCGAAGAAAGAGCGGCACGTGATGAGGGGTAACCACATCACGTGCCAAGGCAGGGGAGCCTTATTCGCGGGTGATTTCAGGCTTGCCGCCGGACACCGAGAGCATGATCCCGAGCCCGACAGCAATCACGAGGCCGATCACGATCCAAATCGGGGACACATGGCGCAGTACCCCGCCATACCAGAGCGCGGCGACCGCACCGAGGAGGAGGACGAAGTAGCCCACGAGATACATGTTGATGAAACGCATGGTTACCTCTTGTGAAGAAAGAAGACGGGAAGAAGGAAGAAAGAAGTACCTCTTTCCTCCTTCTTCCGTCTTGCTTCCCGCTACCGCACGAGGCGGACGAGGAGCGCGGCGCGGCGGTTGAGACGGCGGGTCTCTTCGCGAGCGTTGTCGTACTTCGGCCGCTCTTCGCCGTAACTGACGGTCCGGAAGCGCTCCGCGCTGATGCCGCGACTCACGAGGTAGTCACGGACCGCATTGGCGCGGCGCTCGCCGAGCGCCAGGTTGTACTCACCCGTGCCGATGTTGCACGTGTGACCTTCGATCTCCACGCGGACGTCGGCGTTCTGCTGCAGCACGGTCACCGCCTCATCAAGCGTGCGGACGGCTTCGGGTCGCAGGCTGTAACGGTCGAAGTCGAAGTGCACGTCTTCGAACGTGATCTCCCTGACCGCCGGCTTGACGACCTGGATATTGACCGTGTCGCTGGCCGTCTTGTTATCGGTCGGGCACGTTACCGTGACGGTCACGGGCACTGGCCCTTCCTGCATCGGCGCGGTCCACGGAGTGCTCTGCGCATTCCGGTTCGTGAACGTGCCGGTCGGCGCGCCCCACACGTATGTCACCGAGCAGCCGATCGAGTCGTTCGCGATCGCGCTGACCGTGGACGTCTTCCCGACTTCCACCGTGCACGGATTGCAGCTCGCCTTTACGCTGAGCTCATGCGCCGGCGCCGCTGGCGGTGGAGGTGGCGGCGGAGGAGGTGGCGGAACGTAAACGCGCACGCCCGGGTGATAGCCGATGCGGCCGACGATGTCCATGCGGTCGCCGGCGCCATTCGTGTACTGACTCAGATATTCATCGCGTTTGTCGACAGTGAACCGATACGTCCAGCCGAGACCCGCGAAGACACCATTGCGTCCCTGCCACGTGAGGCCGAGATTAAAGTTGACCGGGTTCTTCACGTTCTGGGTGAAGCCGATCGGCAGGAAGGAATTATCGGTCGCCTGCAGCAGCTGCTTGGTGCTGAGCGTATCGTTCGAGTAGAGCTCGCCGTCGAGTTCGGCGGTCAGGCGAAGCGACTTGCGCGACGGCATGCCGGCGCCAAAGCCCCAGCGGAACGCGTTCGTCGTTTCGACTTCGTCGGGCTCGCCGCGGACGATGAAGCCGCCGTAGCCGGATACTTCAACGCGCTGATTGACCTCCTTGCTGAGGACCGCGTCGAGCGCGAAGTCGGCCTTGCCGGTGCTCGCGCCGCCGTCCTTGTCCCCCGTCGGCAGCTTGATCATCGGACGCAGCGCGAAGGCTGCGGGCTGCTGCCGCCACTGCGACGTCAGGTTCAATTTCACGCCGAGCCAGAGATCGCCCAGCTGGTTGCCGCTCCACGTGTCCCTCATCAGGGGATTCTGCGGAACGTAGCCCCCGGCACGCGGGATCGACGACAGGAACAACGGCCGGATGTCCCGGTCGATGCGGTTGACCAGCACCCACGACCCGAAGATCTCCGCCCGGTCGCCGACGCCGACGGCGAATGTGAGCGGCCAGTTCGAGACATCGGTGAAGCCCTGGTTGTCGTCGAAATTGACGCGGTAGGCGCTTATCGACCACTTCTTGCGCGGCAAGACCTCGCCGGTCGGCACGTACCAGAGGCCCGTGTCCCCCATGAACGTGGTCGTCGCCGGACGGGTTTCTACAGGGCCCGACATGGGCATGGTCGATGGCTGGGTGGTCGTCGTCTGCCCTGCCGTGGTCCCGCTCGTCGTCGTCGTCGTCCCGCTCTGCGTGGACGTCGTGGACTGAGCCGCCGCGCCCGAGGCCACGGCCAGAGTCAACGCCGCGGCGATCACTGCCCGATTCAACATACGCACATCTGCCTCCCAACACTGACACATGGCCGGATCGCACGATCCGGCGCGGCCGCTACTCGCTTGCCGCTTCCGCCGAGACGCCCGAGGCACTGCCGACCGGCTCGACGAGCCGTCCGCGTCCGCCGCGGCTGATTTGTCCCCCTTTGCGCCCGGCGTTCCGAGCTTCGTCGGACGTCCACTCGTGGGCCGTCCCCTTCTGGTGCGCCGCGCGTCCCCCCTTGCTGGCGATCTCGCGCTGCTTCTCCGGTGACATCGAGGCGAAGCCGCGGCGTTCTTTGCGCTCTCCGTTGATCATCGTGCGGTCCTTTGCAACATCAGTCATGGTTGTTTCCCCCCGAGCAGGTCCTCCCTCACCGCCCCGCACCACGTACGGTGCGGGATTCGGCTCCGCCGGCGGATCCTGGACGGGTGCAGGCTGCGGGTCCGTTGGCGGCGTTTCCGGCGCATCCTGCGGTTCGTCCGACGGCTGCATCCGTGTTTTCCGGTCCATCACACAGATCTACCGCCGGGCTGTTGTTCAAAGCCTGTGCCAGCATTACAGGGAAATCGCGGGGGAGCGAGGGCGCCAAGTGTCGGTAAGCCGAGGAGATAGCCGGGCGGGCGTCAACGGCCGGAAAGTAGATGGAGCAATTCCCTACACATAAACCGTAGAGCAATACATGAGGTTCCAGGTGGAGTACCATGGCGTCATGGCGCCTCGTACGGTCATGTGCAAGAAGCTGCAGCGCGAATTACCAGGTCTTGATGCTCCCCCCTGGCCCGGCGAACTGGGTCAGCGAATCTACGACAACATCTCCGCGGAAGCGTGGAAGATGTGGGAGGAGCGCATGAAGATGATCCTCAATGAGTACCGTTTGATGCCCTGGCAGAAAGAGGCGCAACAGCTCGTGTCGAAGCACATGGAGGATTTCTTCTTCGGCGAAGGCGCGGCGCTCCCGCCTGGATACGTTCCGCCGCAGGCGAAACAGTAGACGGTAGACGGGTTACCGACGGCCGATGGCCGATGGCCGATAACCGATGACCGATGACCGATTACCGATTACCGATTACTCAACGTTAGTTCCCGGGCGATCGCGAACTCCAGTTTCGTGTGAGCGATCCGGACCGCGGCCTCCGCGGCTTCCGGGGTGATTCCGCGCGCGAAGATGAATCCCAGATAGCTGCCAGCCTCCGGCAATGGTTCGAGCAGCTGCCCTTCCTTGGCGGTAATTCTGATTTCGGTCACGCCGGGCACGGCGAGGGCGGCGTTGTCGCCTGACACCCCTTTAAAGATGCCGCGCCGCGGAATGGGGATCATCATGACGGCCGCCGCCCGCTCTTCGCGCGGGCAGCCGGCGATCGGTCGCCCGAGCGCGTGCTGCAGGAGCACGGACTCGAGGGATGCTCCATTCTGGTACGTCAGGACGCGCGAACAGAGGCCGCCGATCGGACGCGCGGCGACCTCGAGCACGTAAATTCTTCCCTGCGGTGTAACACGGCACTCCGCGTGGATCGGGCCGTGGTGAAGGCCCAGGGCGCGGGCCGCTCGTTGCACGTGGTCGGCGATGCGCTGCTGCGTGGACGCGGGGAATCGCGATGGGGTGACGTAAATCGTTTCCTCGAAGAAGGGCCCCTCGAGCGGGTCCGGCTTGTCGAAGATCGCGAACAGGCGCAGGACGCCTTCGGTCATGACGCCTTCAATCGCGAACTCCTGTCCCTCGACATATTCCTCGACCAGGATCTCGTCTTCGAGCCCCGTGCGTGCCGCGCGGACCTGCGGCCGCGCGAGCAGCGCGCGAATTCGCTCGAACGCCTCGGTGAACTCCTTTTCGGTGTTGGCACGGATCACGCCGCGGCTGCCTGACAGGCCGAGCGGCTTCAATACGACAGGGAACCCCCAATCGAATCCCTGATCGCTAATCGCTGATCCTGAATCCCTGATCGGGAATCGCGCATCGTGAATCCTGAATCTGGCGGACGGCAGTCCGGCGGCGGCCAAGGTTTCGCGGGCGCGGCGTTTGTCCGTGCTGGCGATCGCGCCCGCGACCGAGTGCCAGCGGATGCCCAACGCCTCCGCCGCCCGCGCGGCGAGGACGACCGGGCGATCGCCGACCGCGATGATTCCGTCGATCGAAAATTCACGCGCGCGGCGCGTGATGGCGGCGACGGACGGTTCCAGATCGAAAAATCGAACCGCGACCGCGCGGTCCTGCCAGGGATCGTCGAGCCGATGACAGCGATCGGTCGCGAATACCAGCTCGATCCCGAGCGCCTCGGCGGCGTCATTGAACGCGCGCAGCTGGTAACCGGTCGTGTGCGATAGAACGAGAACTCGTGTCATTGGCGATTCGCAATTGCAGAATGCAGATTCACGGATTGGCGATTGACGATTGGCGATTGAGATTTGCCAAATGGCCGCTCGGATGCGTCAGTCGCGATCCGCACTCCACAATCATCAATCCCAATCGTCAATCTACAATCCTGCAATCTGCAATCAACAATCTGCAATCCCAATCTTCAATCTGCAGTCTGCACTCGACAATGTTTCAAATCAGAGCAACCTGCTCTGTGCTCGGCTCCGCTCAACAGTACCAAGGCTCATTCAAATACGGCACGGCGGCGCGGGACCGCAGCGGCGTCCGGCGCGGAGGGATGCCTCCCGCCGCGGCGTGTGCGACCTCCCAGACGCGCGCGAATAGCTCTTCGCGCGGCGCGGTGACGCGGCGGCCGACCAGCTGTTCGAGCTCGCGCTGGAGCGCATCGACGGATGGATCGCCATGACGCCAGACGTGGGTCAGCGACCCGCCGTCGAAGCGGCCGATGCGCGCGCGCACGTCCGCCAGTTCCAGCATGCGCGAGCCCTGCGGGATGAGCAGGCGAATCGCATACTGGATCGGGGAGACCGCGGGCACGAGGCCAAGCCGATCGATCTCGCGAAGCATTCCGACGTAGCCGTCAACCGTCGTCCACGGCGTGAAGGCCACGAACGTGGGCGACAGCGTCAAGCCGATCGAATTGCAGTGTTCCACTACCCCGACGAAGTCGGCGTGCGTGTGCCCCTTCTCCAGTTTCGCCAGCACCTCGTCGTCGAACGATTCGACGGCGCACGTCACGAACGCGCAGCCGGTATCGCGCAGCCGCGTGAGCAGCGCCGCGTGGTCTTTCAGGTGTTCGACCTTGATCGTGACGTCGTAGCTGACGCGAGGACACTCACGCGCAAGCGCGTCCACGATCCGCATCGCGTGGGTAGGCCCGTTGAAGAAGTCAGGATCGCCGAACGTGAGGTGCTGCGCGCCCGCCGCGACCTGCGCGCGGATATCCGAGAGCACCACGTCCGCATCCACCGCGCGGAAGCGGCCGTCATACACCGGGACAATCGGGCAATGCCGGCAGCGGTGCTTGCAGCCGCGCGTCGCCTCCGTGTAGCCGACGACCTTGCGTTCGTCGCCGATCTGCAGCGTCGCGTAGCGCGCGAGCGGCGGGAGATCTGAGCGATCGGGCGTGATGAAGCTGACGCGCGGCAGCGGATCTTCCGCCTGAAGGCGAAAGCCACTCAGCCGATCGGCGGACAGCAGAGTGGCTTCCACCTTCAGGTGGAAGACTAGGCGCTCAAGCTCCCCCTCGAACTCCGGCCCGAGCACCGTCTCCGCGCCGTGCTCCTTCAGGATCTCCGCGTTCAACGGCGCGTAGAGCCCGTACGTGCAGATATGCGCGCGCGGATTCAGCGCGCGCACGCGATCGATCACCGGCAGCGCGAGCCGCGTCGCTGTGTGCATCGGCAGGTAGAAGGCCACCAGCGATGCGGAGCCGACGGCCTCTTCCGGCAGTTTCGTCCGCGTGAGATCGACGCACCGGACCTCGTGCCCGGCGCCGCGCAGAAAGGCCGCCGGCGAGGCGAGGCCGAAGGGTTGCCGCCCGAGGTCGTAGGTAGAGACGAGGACTACTTCCATGGAATGTCCGGCGCGCGATAGAAATTGATGCCGATCGCGGACCAGCGTGGCGCCTGCGCGCCGAGACGGACCCGGAAGCGTTCCCAGTCGTGCGATTGCGCCGGTGACCAGGCGACTTCCGCGATGGCCGCAAGCCGCGGCATGGCGAGGAACTCGACGTCGCGGATGTTGGCGATCGTTTCGGACCACAACGGCGCCTCGACGCCAAGGACTGCGCCGCGCGCGGCACCCTGCACCAGTGCGTCCGGATCCCAGTCGTATGACGTCTTAACCGGGATCAGCCCCGCCCAGTCGAGGCCTAGCGCCGTGTCCCCGTCGTACTTCATGTCGAGATAGGCGCGATCGCCGCGCGAGATCACAAGGTGCGGCGCGTGCGCCACCTCGTCGATCGAGGCATCCTTGCGCCAGTGCTGCACGATCGACGAAGGCGCAAGCGTCGCGGCGGCTATCTCATCCCAGCCGATCATCCGCTTGCCGTGCGCCTGCACGATCGTCTGCACGCGTTCGATGAACATCTTGTACTGCGCCGGCTTCAGCGTCTTCACCTCGTCGCCGCCGATGTGGAAGTACGAGCCCGGCGTCATCGCCGCGATCTCCCGCACCACGTCGTCGATGAACTGGTAGGTGATTTCGTGGTCGACGCACAGCGCGCTGAACCCGACATCCGTGCCGGTGAACGGCGGCGTCGCCTGCTCGTTGCAATTCAACTGCGCGTACGACGAGAGCGCGGCGTTGGTGTGCCCGGGCATGTCGATTTCCGGGACGATCGTGATGAAGCGATCCGCCGCATACGACACGATGTCGGCGTACTGCGCTTTCGTGTAGAAGCCGCCCGGCGTCCCGCCCACCTCGCTGACACCACCTTTCACTGTCAGGTCGGGCCATTTCGCGATCTCGATCCGCCAGCCCTGGTCGTCGGCAAGATGCAGGTGCAGGCGGTTCATCTTGTGCAGCGCGAGCAGATCGATGAAACGCTTCAGCTCGTCGACGGAAAAGAAATGCCGCGCGACGTCGAGCATCGCGCCGCGCCATTCATAGCGCGGCGTGTCGCGAACGTGCAGCGCCGGCAGCGTCGCGGGGCTGGGCTTGCGATACAGGATGGCTTCGTACTCGGACCAGTACGGGAGCATCTGCCGCAGCGTCTGCACGCCATAAAACAGCCCCGCCGGCGCGTGCGCCTGCAGCATCACGCCATCAGGGCGAATCGCCAGGTCGTAGCCCTCGCTCCCGAGCCCCCCGTCGCCGGTCAAAGACAGCAGGATCGGCGATCGCGGCGGTGGCTGTGGAGCGACGACGATCTTCGGGGTGAGCCCGGTGCCACGACGGATCAGATCCGCGATCTGCGCCGCGGCCTTCTCCACGTCGCTGTTCGCCGTCTGGATCATGATGCCGGTGTCGGCGTTGATCTCGAAACCGGCCCCTCCGCCCGCCTCCACGAGCGCCGGCTGCGGCAGAAACGCGGGGACGTTCGACACCGGAGCCGGCTGTGTCGCCGGCGGCTGCGCCGGCGCCGCAGGCACGGGCTGCGGCACCTTCGGCTTCGGCGCGCGCGCGCATCCCACGAACAACGTCGCCATCACCACGCTCGCACAGAGAAACCTGTTCAACGTCCCCACCTCCATCCTCCGACCTCCAAGCTCTGGTACCAATAGGTTACACTCGCGGCGATGGCAACTCCTGTGCAGGTCGCGACGAGCGAGACCGACCACGGATTCTTCGGCCACCCGCGCGGGCTCTCCACGCTCTTCTTCACCGAGATGTGGGAGCGCTTCAGTTACTACGGAATGCGCGCGTTCCTCATCCTCTATATGGTCGCTCCGGCCGCTTCGGGAGGCCTTGGTTTTACGGACGCCCGCGCCGCGTCGATTTACGGCACCTACACGGGCAGCGCGTGGGCGGCATCGATCCTCGGCGGATTGATCGCGGATCGGCTGCTCGGCCAGTATCGAACCGTGCTCATCGGCGGCATCATCATCGCCGCCGGGCATTTCACGCTCGCGGTCAACGCGCTGCCGTTCTTCTACACTGGCCTGGCGCTGATCGCGTTCGGCACCGGGTGCCTCAAGCCGAACGTCAGCACCCTCGTCGGATCGCTGTACCCGCGCGGCGACATCCGCCGCGACGCCGGGTTCTCGGTTTTTTACATGGGCATCAACCTCGGCGCGTTGTTCGGTCCGCTGATCGCCGGCTATCTCGCGCAGCGCGTGAACTGGCACATCGGGTTCGCCTGCGCAGGCGTCGGGATGACGCTCGGGCTCGTGCAGTACGTCGTCGGCCGGCAGCGGCTGCAGCAAGGCATCGCGCGTCTCGGACAGAAACCAGTGGTGGCCATGGCGGACACGGCGGTGGCGAACCGAACGGCCGAGGCAAACCCTGGATTCAGCGGCGACGAATGGAAGCGAATCGGCGCCATCGTGATCTTCTTCATGGCGGCCACCGTGTTCTGGGGCGGATACGAGCAGGCGGGATCGACGCTGAACCTGTTCGCGGATCGCTACACGCGGCTCGAGGTGTTCGGGTTCGCGTTTCCCTCGTCGTGGTTCCAGTCCGTGCAACCGGCCTTCGTCATCATCCTTGCTCCTGTCTTCGGATGGCTTTGGGTGCGGCTCGGGCGCCGCCAGCCATCCAGCCCCGCGAAATTCGCATTGGGGCTGATCTTCCTGAGCCTCTCATTCATGATCCTCATCCCCGCCGGCGCGCTGGCGAGCGGCGCGGGCATCCGCGTCAGCCCGTGGTGGCTGGTCGGGTCGTACTTCGTCTCGGAAATCGGCGAACTGTGCGTCAGCCCGATCGGCCTCAGCGCGGTGACCAAGCTCGCGCCGCTCCGCATCGTGGGACTCATGATGGGCGTGTGGTTCCTATCGAATGCGTTCGGCAACAAGCTCGCCGGGTGGGCGGCGGGGTTCTTCAGCTCGATGCCGCTCAATACGCTCTTTACGATCGTCACTGCAGTCCTTCTCGCGGCGGCCGTCGTGATGTTCGCGATCATCAAACCGAGCAAGCGGCTCATGGGTGACGTCAGGTAATGGTGCTCGAGAAGTACAAGCAGAAGCGCAACTTCACCGCGTCGCCGGAGCCGTCAGGCGACGTCAAGCTGGCGGCCGAACGGGCGAAGAAGAAGCCGCAGCAGGGACTCTTCTTCTGCGTGCAGAAGCATCTCGCCAGTCATCTTCATTACGACTTCCGGCTCGAATACAAAGGCGTACTTCTGTCATGGGCAGTGCCTAAGGGCCCATCGCTCGATCCAAAAACGAAGCGCCTCGCGATGCACGTCGAAGATCACCCCATTGAATACGGCACGTTCGAAGGGGTAATTCCCTCAGGTTACGGCGCGGGCATCGTCATGCTCTGGGACCAGGGAACGTGGACGCCACAGGGGGATGACGTGGATGCGGCGCTGAAGAAGGGCGATCTGAAGTTCACGCTCGATGGATTCAAGCTGAAGGGCTCCTGGGTGCTCGTCAGGACCGGCGGACGCTATCCCGGCGGCGGCGATCGGTCCTGGCTGCTCATCAAACACAGAGATGAATGGGCGGGCGACGTGGACATCACGACGTTCGCGCCATTGAGCGTCAAGAGCGAGGGGGACTTCGCCGACATCCTCGCAACCGGCAACCCCGAAATCTGGATCTCGAACCGCCCCGCGCAGGGGGGCGAGACGGGTGCGATGTTCCAGAAGATTGTCGAACGCGCGCTCGAGATGCGCGGCAGTAAAAGAACCGTCGCACCACGTGCCACGGCCACGGCCACGGCCACGGCGACATCCACGAAGGCCCCGCAGACGACGAAGACCACAAAGAAGAAGGCTCCCGCGAAACGCGGGAAGAGCGGTAAGCGGTAAACAGTAAGCCGTAAACAGTAAACGGTCATCGGTCATCGGTCATCGGTAGACGGTAATTTCATGAACAAAAGCGACGTCATTCTATTCAGCGGAGCGGCGCCTGGGGCGGAGGCGGAGTTCGGTGCGTGTGCCGAGCGGCACGGCGTCGAGGAAGTGAACTTCACGTTCGAAGGGCATACCGAAGCGCGCCGCCGCGGGATTCGCGTGCTGAATCACGAGGAGTTGCAGGCAGGCGACGTCAGCCTCGAGTACGTTTCGCGTCTCATGCACCGTCGCTACACCGACAGTCCGACGCTCAGGAAAGTGCTGCAGACGATCTGGTATCAGGTCAACAGCGGCCAGGAAATCTACGTGATCGGTGTGATCCTCGAAGACGGGACCGTGCGAGGCGGCACCGGCTGGGGCGCCGAGTTCGCAAAGCTGTGTAACAAGCCGCTCTGCGTCTTCGACGAGGAGAAGAACAGCTGGTTCTGCTGGACGGGCTCGGACTGGAAGGCGCAGGGAGTGCCGACGATTACGCACCCGCATTTCACGGGCACCGGCACGCGCAAGATTCACGACAACGGGAAAAAGGCCATCGAGGCGCTGTTCTCGAACTCGTTCAAGTAGCGCGGCGCCACACGCCCAGCACCGATTTCCCTGCGCGCCAAGAGGGCTCGCACCGCGGCAATCATACGCGGGCATCCGGAGCGCCCCGCAGATGGCCGCGCATCCGCACCATCGCTTCGAACCAGCCGACCGACCATCCGGCTTGCCAGATGAACTGCGCGAGATCCGCGCGCGTGCGCAGGTGCAGCAACCGCCACGCAAGGTGCTTCGTGAGGGACGTGGCCGTCGCGCTGATGCGCGGCCGTTCAGCATCCGCGAGCTGGTAGCGCTGGTAGATATACGCGCCGGATTCGGCCCAGGACTTCGCCTGTTTGAAGAGCCCGCGCATCGTCGTCTTGACCCGGATGTGCATCACGGCGGCGGGGACGTATTTCAGCGGCGTGCCGGCGAGCTGCACGCGAATGCAGTAATCGCTGTCTTCCTGTCCCGCCGCAGCGCGTAGCGCCGTGTCGAATCCGCCGACCGCGTCGTGCGCTGACTTGCGGATGCCGAGGCCGCCTCCCCCCGCGTACGGCAGCGTCGGATGACAGAAGCCACCCATCGGCTCACCACTCTGCCCCGCGGGACGCGCGAGGGCCAGCCAGGACATATTCAGCCGTTCGTATTCGTACCGGCATGCGACGAAGTCGTCGCGCTCGAGCGCCTTCGACATCGCCTGCAGGTAGCCCGGCGCCATCTCGTCGTCTGCGTCGCAGAACAACAGGTGCGTGCCCGTCGCCGCCGCCGCACCGATGTTGCGCGCGTGGGCGGCGCCGCGTTTGTGCGACGCGTCGATGACGCGGAGATTCGGGATCGACGCGCGGTAACGTTCCGCAAGTGCGCGCGAACCGTCAGTCGAACCGTTGTCCGCGACGATCACTTCGACGTCGCCGTCGAATTCCTGCGCCGCGATGGCTGCGAGCTGCACGCCGAGCGTGTCGTCAGCGTTGTAGCACGGCACGATCACGCTGATTCGGCGCGTCACTCCGCCACGACTCATGCCTTCAGTGTTCAACCGGCTGCTCGATCCCGCTGCGAGCGGATCGGCAGATCAAACTTCATAGACCTTGAGAACCTCGTCGCCATAGTGATTGATCACTTTCACGGCGATCTTCCCTGACTCAGGGGAAGCAAACGGGCGGCTGATCGTGCTATAGAGCGTGGACCACGCAGACTCGTCGATGTCGGCGCGCAGCGCACGTTTGAGCTTGTCATAGGGCTCGTCAGCGCCAGTGAAGTAGGCATGGCGCACAAAGAAGCTCTGGCCGTCGTAGTCGGTATCGATGAACCAGCAGGCGATATCGTCGGTCGAACTGCTGCGAACGCCGCCCGTCGTCGGATCGTAGACGTCCACTCCATTGAGGTGCACGGTCAGGTATCCCTCGTTGCCGCCGATCACTTCGATATCAGGCTCGCCGAAAACTGTGAAGAGGTTTGCGGCGCCGGTCTTCTTCAGCAGCTCCTCCCCCATCGCGAGATCTGGGTTCATTCTCGTCGGGAGGACCGTCAGATTGCCGTAGTTCTTCGCTTCTTCTGAGACATGCGGATCGAACGCGAAACCGCAGGCGACGAGCACGTCGTGGCCGAGACCCTTGACGGCTTCGAGCGCGGCGCTCTTCACCTGCTGCGGTCCGACAGTGCCATGGTCAGGGCCGATCGACACGGCGATGCGATGTGACTTACCGTCGGCATCGGTGTAACTGCCCGAGGCCTGGATCCAGTGCCGGGATTCGGACGGATGGGTCGAGCGTCCACTCCGTGTCGAAGTGCGCCTGCTCCCCTTTCTTCCTGGCCCTCGCGATGGGCATGAAGAACGCGCTCGGGCGCCGCTTATCCTCGGTCTCGGTGGTAATGCCGTCGTTGTCGAATTTGAAATGCCGCGTCGGTACATCGAACGCGGAATTCAGAATCGGATTGTCGATGGTGACCTGGGCCACGCGGGGTATGTTACTCGACGCGGTGTGTTGAGACGGGATCGCTCGGTCGAATGGCGCTGGTCTACGACCCGGCGACCGCATCCAGCTCCATCCAGCGCTCCAGCGCAGCGTGCAGTTCGGCGTCAACGGCGTCGATTCGCGCGAGCACGCTATGAATGTGATCCGCTGGTGATTTGTAGAACTCCGGAGAGGCGGCTTCTTCCTTCAAGCGCCTCTGTTCGTCTTCCAGCGCGCTGACACGCTCTGGCATCGCCTCCAGCTCGCGCTGCTCCTTGTACGACAGCTTCCGCGGCCGTGCGCGGGGAACCTTGACCGATGCCTCCGCGCCATCCGTTCTGCGCACCTGCGACCCACTTTCGCCGGTTCCCGGCTTCGGCCCGCCTCCGCCGGTTCCAGGCTTCGGCGCGGCAGGCTGCGACTGCGTTCGCTGCCGCAGGTAGTCCGTATATCCGCCGACGTACTCGACGACCCGACCGTCCCCTTCGAAGGCCACCGTGCTGGTGACGACGCGATCGAGGAAGACCCGATCGTGAGAGACGAGGAGAACCGTGCCGGGGAAATCGCCAACCAGCTCTTCCAGCAATTCCAGCGTTTCGATGTCGAGATCGTTCGTCGGCTCGTCGAGCACCAGCAGGTTTGCGGGACGGGAAAACAGACGCGCGAGCAGCAGGCGATTGCGCTCGCCGCCCGACAGCGATTTCACGGGCGACCGCCCGCGTTCTTTTGGAAACAGGAAATCCGCCAGGTAACCCAGGATGTGACGCGGTTGCCCGTTGATGACGACCGTGTCGTTGCCATCGTTCACCGTATCGACCACGGACTTCTCCGGATCGAGCTGCTGCCGCTGCTGATCGAAATACGCAACTTGCAGCCGCGTGCCCCGTTTGATCTCCCCTTGATCCGGCTCCAGCTCGCCGACCAGCAGTCGCAGCAGCGTCGACTTGCCGGACCCGTTCGGGCCGATCAGCCCGATGCGATCGCCGCGGAAAATCCTCTGGGAGAAATCCGCGATCACCGGCGGGCCGCCGAAGCCCTTGGTGACATGCTTCACGTCGAACACGAGCTTGCCGGACGTCTCGGAGGCGTCGACGCCCATGCGCACGTCACCGATCTGCGCGCGCCGCGCGGATCGTTCGGCGCGCAGCTTCATCAGATCCTTGACGCGTCCTTCGTTCCTGGTACGCCGCGCCTTGACGCCCTGCCGCAGCCACGCCTCTTCCTGCGCAAGCTTCTTGTCAAGACGCTCGAGATCGCGCGCTTCGTTTTCCAGCGCCGCCGCCTTCTTCTCGAGATAGCTGCCGTAGGATCCCGGCCACGACGTCAGCCGCCCGCGATCGAGTTCGATGATGCGCGTGGCGAGCGCGGAGAGAAAAGCGCGGTCGTGCGTGACAAACAGAATCGCCCCCGCGAACTCCGCGATGAAGGTTTCCAGCCAGCGGATGGCGTCGATATCGAGATGGTTCGTCGGCTCGTCCAGCAGCAGCAGATCCGGCTGCGAGACGAGCGCCTTGGCGAGCAGCGTGCGCCGGCGCCATCCACCGGACAACTCGCGAACGGGACGGTCCGCGGGCACGCCGAGGCGTGAGATGACGAGCCTGATCTTCTGCTCCTCACGCCATCCCTCTTCCCCGTCCAGATCGACCAACGGTCCGAGCCCGCGCGCGATCTCGTCGTGCACCGTGCGATCGCCGGTGTCTCCCGACCCGCCTTCGCCGCGAAGCGGCTTCGGCGAGGTTCCGCCGTCGCCCGCTCGTCCTTCTTCGCGGGCGGAGGCGAATACTTCCTGATCGAGGCGCGCGATGCGCAACCCCGGCTCTCGCCACACCGTGCCCGCATCGAGAGGGATCTCCCCTGCGATTGCTTTCAAGAGGCTCGACTTGCCCGTCCCGTTGCGGCCGATGAGCGCGATCCGCTCACCCGGCTCGATGCGCAGGTCGGCATCTTCGAAGAGCGGCAGGTGCCCGAACGCGAGGTGGGCCTGCTGGAGATGAAGGATCGGCACTTTACAAAAGTCGGCGCGCGAGAACCGCCCAGACCGCGTGCGCAAGGCGGCGGCGATCGTGCCGCGCGATCTCGCCGCACCAGAACTCACCCGCCACGACTTCGCAAGACGAGGGCACGTCGCCGCGCTCCAGCGGGGCCTTGTGCTCCTCCGCGTACCGCGTCAGCATCGCCGCCGATGGACGCGCCGTGTTGACGATCACCACATCGATCGGCCGTCCGATGGTCCGCTCGAGCGTGCGAACGGCGGTGCCCGCGGTGAAATCCGTCATCCCGCGTCCTTCGGTCAGCAGGTTCGTCACGAGCACGACCGGCCCTTTCACGCGCCGAAGCGCTTCGGGTGCGCCCTTCACGAGAAAGATCGGCATCAGGCTCGTATAAAAGCTGCCCGGTCCGATCACTGCGGCCTCGAAGCGCTCGATGGCGTCGGCGGCCGCCGGAAGGATCCGCACCTCGGGCTCGAGCCACAGGCGCGTGACGCCGTGGCCGGCATTGTGCGCGGCGTCCACTTCGACTTCCCCGCGCGTCCTGGCTCCGTTTCCGTACTCCGCGCAGAGGCTTGCCTGCTCCACGCTGACGGGCCACACGCGACCGGCGCAGCCAAGGAGACCGCGCAGGCCGTCCACGGCTGCGAGAAAGTCGCCGCTGTACTGCTGCATCATCGACAGCAGCAGGTTGCCGCCGGTGTGGCCGCCGAGGCGCTTGTGCTCCAGTGTCGGCAGCCGCGCGAGCAGCACTCGCCGCGCCTCGCGCTCGTTGCGCGCCATCGCCAGGGCGCATTTCAGGACGTCACCCGGTGGGAGCACGCCAAGCTGGTCGCGCAGCATGCCGGAGCTGCCGCCGCTGTCGAACATCGTGACGACCGCGTTCACGTTCAGCCAGGGATTCGTCTTCAGCCCGCCGAGCAGGCTGGGCAGTCCCGTTCCACCGCCGAAGCAGCCGATCGTGAACGTCCGAAGGTCCATGAAACAGTTGATTGTAGCCCGCCGCTATAATCGGCGGATGCCGCATTTCTCTTCGGCGCAGCAGCGGGCGGTCGATTCGCTGGCGCGCGACCTCGAGGGGGTGTTCGGCCCCCGTCTCGAATCGCTGGTCGTTTACCCAGGTCATCAGGGGGACGGCTCGCTACATTCATGCGTCCTCGTGCGCGGACTCGGGTTCCTCGACCTGACCGCCTGCCTTCCGTTCACCGAAAGCTGGCATCACCGCGGCGTCGCAGTCCCGCTGATGCTGTCGACGGAAGAACTGAACCGGACCGTCGACGTGTTTCCGCTGGAGTATGCGTCGATTACAGCGGACTACACGGTCGTGCGCGGCAGCGATCCGTTCAAGGGCCTCGAGATTCATGTCGAGGATGTGCGGCGGGCCGTCGAAGGGCTCGCCAAGAGCCACCTGATTCACCTTCGCGAAGGTTTCCTGGAATCCCACGGCGAGACCACGAGGATCGCGCGGTTGATCGCGGCGTCTTCCGCGCCGCTGCGCGCGCTGCTCGTGCACATCGCGCGTCTTCCTGAGACTGGCAAAGGCACGCTCGACACGGCAACGCTGTCCGACGAATCGCTCGCGACGCTGGCCGAGCTCCGCATGGGCATCTCTCCGGGATTGATTCGCATGGTCCTCGCAGCCTCGGCGACCGGCCAGTCCACGATCACGGATCCCAGCCACCTGCTCGGGTCGTACATCGACGCTGCGCAGCGTATCTGGCAGTACGTCGACCGGTGGCGGGCGTGACTGCCACCGTGTTAAGACCCAAGACCCAACTTCCAACTCCCAAAGGCCCAATTCCCAAAAAAGGCAACGGCCCGCGAATGTTGCTTTGTTTGGGAATTGGATTTTGGGTTTTGGGAATTGGGGCCGGCGCCGCCCACCCTCCTCCTCCGGCGCTCACCCAACTTCCAACTCCCAAAAAAGGCCACGGAATACGGGCACTTATCTGTTTGGGAATTGGATTTTGGGTTTTGGGAATTGGGGCTGGCGCCGCCCAGCCTCCTCCTCCGGCGCTCACCGATACCGTCAACGACTTCGCGCACGTGATCGACACGAACAGCCGCGACGAGCTGGACCGTCGTATCCGCGCTCTGAAGGAGGCGACGGGCGACGTCCTCGTCGTCGCGACGGTTCCTACGTACCAGCCGTACGGCAGCATCGAAGAGTACGCCGTCAAGATGTTCGAGAACGGCGGCCGCGGGATCGGCGACAAGGGCAAGGACAATGGCACGCTGATCGTCGTCGCTGTCAACGACCGCAAGGTCAAGATTGAAGTCGGCTACGACCTGGAGGGGATCATCCCGGATGGATTCGCCGGTCAGACGATCCGCGACGCGGTCGTGCCGGCGTTTCGACAAGGCCAATACGGTCCGGGCCTGCTCGACGCGGCGACGAGGATCATCAACCGGATCGGCGAGCAGCGCCGCGTGGCGATTCCAAATGTACCGGCGCGACGTCCCGCGGCGCCGGGCGCGCGCCTGTCCCGCTTTCCGTGGACGACGCTGATCTTCTGGATCGTCATCTTTATCATCATGTCGCGCCGGCGGCGGCGCCGGCGCTATTGGGGCGGCGGGCCATGGAGCAACTGGACCGGCGGCGCCGGCCCGTTCGGCGGCGGAGGGATCGGCGGCGGCGGTTTCGGTGGATTCGGTGGCGGAGGCGGCGGCTTCGGCGGGGGTGGATTCGGGGGATTCGGCGGCGGCCGCTCGGGTGGCGGCGGCGCGTCGGGCAGCTGGTAAGTTCCGATTTGGAAATTTGGAAATTTGCAAATTTGGAAATCTAGAGGAGAGCAGAATGCGCAAGTCGCTGCAGGCAGTGGTGCTCGCCGTGATGGCGTTCACGTTATCCGGGTGCTCCTACAACAAGTTCACGACCCAGGAAGAGGCGATTAAGGGCGCCTGGGGAGAAGTGCAGAACCAGATTCAGCGTCGGAACGACCTGATTCCCAACCTGGTCGAAACCGTCAAGGGCTTCGCCACGCACGAAGAAAGCATCCTGAAGGAGATCGCGGACTCGCGTGCCAGGCTGCTCGCGGCCAAGTCGCCGGAAGAGACAATCGCCGCTGCAAACCAGCAGTCATCCGCGCTCGGCAGGCTGCTCGCCGTCGTCGAAAATTATCCGAACCTGAAGGCCAACGAGCAGTTCAATCGGATGATGGATGAGCTCGCGGGCACGGAGAACCGGTTGGCGATCGCGCGCATGCGCTATAACGAACGGATCCAGGAGTACAACACCACGCGGCGCAAGTTCCCGAGCAACATGACGGCGAAGGTGTTCGGCTTCAAGGAATATCCGTATTACGCAGCGCCTCCGTCCTCGCAGGCTGTGCCCAGGGTCGATTTCAAGAAGTAGGAGTGACGCAGTGATGACTCAATTAACCGCAGGCTGGTCCCGCCTCGCGGCCGGCCTGATGGCAGCGGTCGTATGCGCGTTTGGCGTTCGCGGCATGCAGGCGCAGGGCTTTCAGCAGCCGGCGCCCGTCCCGGTCCCCCCGGTCCACCAGACCGACGATGCGATCCTCAGGAACTTCACCTGGCGTGCGATCGGCCCCGCGAACATGGGAGGCCGCGTCGATGACATCGCGGTTGTCGAATCGCGCCCGTCCACGTTTTACGTCGGGTTCGCCACGGGCGGTGTGTGGAAAACGACGAACAACGGTACGACGTTCACACCGACCTTCGACGCGCAGCCGGTGACCTCGATCGGCGACATCGCGATCGCGCCGTCGAATCCCGACGTCATCTACGTCGGCACCGGTGAGCCGAACAACCGGCAGAGCTCATCGTTCGGCGCCGGCGTCTACAAGTCCACTGATGCGGGCAAGACGTGGAAATTCATGGGCCTGAAAGAGACCCAGAGCATCGCACGCATCGTCGTCCACCCGAAGAATCCGGACGTTGCGTACGTGGCGGTGATCGGGCATCTATTCGGACCCAACCCGGAGCGCGGACTTTATAAGACGACCGACGGCGGCGCGACATGGGTGAACACGAAGTTCATCGACCAGGACACGGGCTTCACCGACATCGTGATGGATCCTGCGAATCCGAACATCCTCTACGCCGCGTCGTATCAGCGCCGGCGGCAGCCGTGGGGCTTCAACGGCGGAGGACCCAGCAGCGGCATCTGGAAGACCACGGACGGCGCGAAGACCTGGACGAAGCTCGCGGGTAACGGGCTGCCGACGAACCCGATCATTGGACGCATCGGGCTCGACCTGGCGCGTTCGAAGTCATCAACGATCTACGCGTCGATTGAAGTGGGCCCGAGCGGCGGCACGGGAGCGGGCGTGAACGATGATGGCAGCCTGGCCGTGCCCGGCCAGGGACGTGGGGGCGGAGCGGCGGCCCAAGGGGCCGCGGTTGCAGGCGGCGGACGCGGCACGCAGGCACCTCCACCCGCGGACCCGAACAAATCGGGGATCTGGCGTTCGGACGATGCCGGGAAGTCATGGCGTTTCCTGTCCAACTCGATGGACCGGCCGATGTACTACAGCCAGATTCGCGTCGACCCCACGAATCCGGAGATCGCCTACCAGGGAGGCGCGCCGTTCTTCAAGACAACCGACGGCGGCAAGACGTGGCGCCAGGTGCAGGGGCTCGCGCACAGCGATCACCACGCGATCTGGATCGACCCGCGTGACGGCAACCACCTGATGGTGGGGAACGACGGCGGTCTCGACATTTCCTACGACCAGGCAGAGACGTGGGAGTTCGTGAACAGTCTCGGCGCGGTCGGGCAGTTCTACAAGGTCAGCGCCGACATGCGCGATCCCTACTTCGTGTGCGGCGGCCTGCAGGACAACGGGAGCTGGTGCGGTCCGAGCGCGGTACGCAGCGCCAACGGGATCCTGAACTCGGACTGGTACCGCGTCGGCACCGGCGACGGGTTCTACACGGCGAACGACTGGTCCGACTGGCGGATTCTCTACTCCGAATCGCAGGATGGCAACACGCAGCGGCTCGATCTCGGCCGCGGCACGACTGTCAGCATCCGGCCTCGCGGTCCGTCGGGCCGCGGCGGCCCGCCGCTGCCGCCTGGGGCCGAAGGTGTCGATCCGGCAATCCTCGCGCAGTTCGGTTTCGGACCCGGCGCGGCGAACGGCAACATCGTCCCGCCGCCGGCGCAAGGGACGAACTTCCGTTTCTACTGGAACACGCCGTTCCAATTGTCGCCGCACAATCCATCCACCATCTATCTCGGTGGTGAGCGCCTCTTCAAGTCCATGGACCGCGGGAACACGTGGGTCATGTCGGAAGATCTCACCCGCAACATCGGCCGCAACGATCGGCCGATCATGGAAGTGGACGGCAAGGCGCCGATGGCTTCGAAGCATGACGGCGCCGCTGCGTATAGCAACGTCGTCACGATCAGCGAGTCGCCTGTGGTGCCGGGCATCGTGTGGGTCGGGACGAACGACGGCAACTTGCAGGTGAGCCGCGACGGCGGACTGACCTGGAAGAACGTCGTCGACAAGGTGCCGGGCGTGCCGAAGGAGACGCACGTGTCGCGCGTCGAGGCGTCACCATTCGACGCTGGCGGCGCGTATCTCACGTTCGACGGACACCGGATCGACGACCACAAGCCGTACGTGTTCGTGACGAAGGACTTCGGGGAAACGTGGTCGTCCATTGCGTCGAACCTGCCGATGGGCAACGTCAACGTGATCACGGCGGACAATCGCAATCGCAACCTGCTGTTCCTCGGCACGGAGTACGCGATCTACGTTTCGATGAATGCCGGCCGCGCGTGGAAGCCCTTGATGCAGGGCATGCCGACGGTGCGTATCGACGACCTGATCATCCATCCGCGCGAACGCGACCTCATCGCGGGCACGCACGGACGCAGCATCTGGATTCTCGACGACATCTCACCGCTCGAGGGGATGAACGAGACGACAACGCAGGGGGACGCGTTCTTCTTCGACGTGCGCCCCGGGACCGCGTGGATCAACGACATCCAGAAACAGATCACCGTCGGAGGCCAGAAGAACTTCCGTGGCCAGAACCCCGATCCGGGGACTGCGATCAGCTACTGGCTCAAGGGTGATGCAGGCAACGTGCGCATCACGATCGCGGACATCACCGGCCGCGAAGTCCGCACGTTCGAGGCGCCGAAGAACGCGGGCCTGAACCGCGTCCGCTGGGACCTGCGCCCCACTGTTCCGCAGCGCGGCACGCCCGCGCCGGGAAGCGGACAGGCCGAACAGCCGGCGGCAATCGCACCCGCGGTACAGCCCGCCGCGCCGAATCCGCCAGCGAATCCGCCGGCCGCGGGGCAGCAGGGCGCCGGACGTGAAGATCGTCCCGCGACAACAACTGCGACCGCGCCGCAGCAGGGTCGCGGCGGTCAGCCGGGAACGCCGCCTGCCCCCGCGCAGCAGGTGCAAGGGGGAGGCGGCCGCGGTCGCGGCGGCTTCCCCGCTCCGGCGCTTCCGCCAGGACCATATCTCGTCAAAATCACGGTCGACGGGAAAGTGATTGGGACGAAGACGGTCACGATCAGGGAGGACAGGCTCCAGTAAGGTGGTCCTAAAGGTGCCAGCGGCGCTGACGGTGCTGGTGCTAACGGTGCTAACGGGACCCTTAGCACCTTCAGCACCACTAGCACCCTTAGCACTGTTTCTTCTCGGTCACCGCATCGGCGCAGAAGAATCCAGCATTACGGCAGACGGAAGTGCGAGCGTTCTTCGCTCGCACTTCGCATACCTGGACCGCGGCACCCCGGTTTCACTCGAGACGACTCTCACCTTCACGTCCGACTTCACTCCCGTCTCATTCGAATCGCACGGCAAGAGTTACCGTTACTTTGCGGTTGACGCGTCCGTGCCTGACGCGCCGCGGACCACGAACACGTTCACGCTCCAAGGCGTGGCACCAATTGCGGCACAGGGGCCGGCGGCTGAGTCACTCGTATTGACATTCGATAGGAACCGCGCGACACTCCTTCTCGTATCGGTTGTCGATAGGAGAAGCGGATGTCCCGTGAACGCGCCACCCTGCTCCAGGGCACGCTCGATCTTCTCATCCTGAAAGCCGTTTCCGCCGGCGAGCTGCACGGCCTCGGGGTCTCCCGCCGTATCGAGCAGATCACCGCCGGCACCTTCGTCGTCCAGCCCGGTTCCCTCTTTCCCGCCCTGCACCGGCTCGAGGAAGCGGGATGGCTGTCGTCGACGTGGGAAGCGTCGGAGAACAACCGGCGCGCGAAGTACTACGCGCTGACCAGGGCGGGGCGCAAACAGCTCGGGGAAGAAACCGCGCAGTGGAACAAGATCGCGCTCGCGATCGCCCGTGCGCTCGAGGCGTAGCTGTCATGTCCGGGCTCTCGCGTCTCCGGAGTCTCTGGCGAAACGTGATTCACCGTAAGCGCGTCGAGCGCGACCTCGACGATGAGCTCCGGTCTGTGTTCGAGGCGCTGGTGAACGAACACATCCAGGCGGGGATCCGCCCCGAAGAGGCCCGCCGGGCTGCGACGGTGCAACTGGGACGGATCGACTCCATCAAGACGCAGCTGCGGGAGGAACGCAGCGGCGCCGGCCTCGAGAGCTTGTGGCACGACGTCAGGTTCGGCGCGCGCATGCTGCGCCGCAGTCCTCTCTTCACGTTCACCGCGGTCCTGTCGCTCGCCATCGGCATCGGCGCGAACACCACGATGTTCAGCCTCGTCAACGCGCTGCTCCTGCGGGATCTGCCAGTCGCCGATCCGCAACAGCTCGTCGAATTCTGGCGCACCACGCAGTTCGGTGCGGGGACTGCCTTCTCCTATCCCGCGTACGAAAAGCTGCGGGACGAGAACAGCGCGTTCACGGGCGTGCTGGCGATGTCGAAGAGCACGGTCGCGGGCGCCGGCGTGTCGGGCCAGTCCGCCGGACGCTTCGTGTCGGGCAACTTCTTCGAAGTGCTCGGGCTGACTCCGCGGGCCGGCCGCCTGTTGTCCGCGCACGACGATCGCCCTGATGCTCCGGAAGGATCGGCGGTCGCCGTGATCTCGAACCGCCTCTGGCAGCGGGAGTTCGGGAGCGCCGTGGACGCGATTGGCAAGAGCATCCGCGTCGAGGGGATTCCATTCACCATCGTCGGCATCGCGCCGCCGGCGTTCGACGATCTCGTCGTTGGCCGATCTGCCGACTTCTTCATCCCGATGTGGAGCGAGCCGCTGCTCCGGCGCGACAGCCG
>DASPXV010000044.1:0-8248 GCA_035637115.1 Vicinamibacterales bacterium | reverse complement strand
CCGCCCGTTCAAGCAGCGCCCCTTCCGCCTCGGATACGCGGCGCAGGGTACTGATTACCAGTTCTCCAAGGAAATCTCCACCGGATTGCAGCGCGCCGCGGCCGCGCAGGGACTCGAACTGATCTGTGTCGACAACCGCTATAACGCGAAGATCGCGCAGCGCAACGCCGACGTCCTGGTCCGCGAAAAAGTCGATCTCGTCATCGAGTTCCAGACCGACGAGCACGTCGCGCCGATCGTCGCGTCGAAGTACCGTGAGGCCGGGATTCCGATGATTGCGCTCGAAATCCCCCATCCGGGCGCAACGTACTTCGGCGCCAATAACTACGAGGCCGGGCTGATCGGCGGCCGGCATCTCGGCCGATGGGCGAAGCTGCAGCGCTGCACGGACGCCGACGAGATCGTCCTGATCACGCTCGATCGCGCCGGCAGTCTTCCGCGGATGCGGCTCACCGGCATGCTCGTGGGCATGAAGGAAATCTGTCCGACGCTCGAGAGCTGCAAGGTCACGTACCTGGACGGTGACGGCAAACTTGGCGAGAGCTTCGAGGCGATGCGGCGTCACCTGCGTGCCAGCCGCTCGCGGCGCTTCCTGATCGGCGCGATCAACGATCCAAGCGCACTGGGTTCGCTGCGCGCGATGCAGGAAGCCGGACGCGTGGACTCGTGCGCGATCATGGGCCAGAACGCGTCGCCCGAAGGGCGAGCCGAGCTGCGCCAGCCGGGCACGCGCCTGATTGGATCGGTGGCGTACTTCCCCGAGAAGTACGGCGCCGAGATCGTGGCGGTGGCGCTCGACATTCTCAATCGCCGCGCCGTGCCGCCGGCGGTCTTCGTCAAGCACCAGCTGGTCACTCCGGAGAATGTCGATCACATTTATCCGAACGATCAGCTGATCCAGATGTTCGCGTAGTTACCGCAGAAACGCGTCCGGCAGGCCGCCATCGACGGGGATCACATGGCCCGTCGTCTTGGCGCTCTGATCCCCCGCCAGCCAGCAGATCGCGTTCGCGTTGTCGATCGGCAGGATCGGCCGGCGCGTGATCGTCCGCTGCGCGTAGAACTCCGCCAGCGTGTTCCGCAGCGCTTCGTCTGAATCCGAGTCGCTGTATTTCAGGTTGTATTTCTTCAGCGCGACGATCACGCGATCGCGCGGGAACATCGCCGACCCGGCGATCACTGTCGCCGGCGCGATCCCGTTCACCCGCACGAGCGGACCGAGCCCGATCGCCAGCTCGCGAATCAGGTGATTGATCGCCGCCTTGCTGACGTCGTACGCCTCGCTGCCCGCCTTCGGCACGACGGCGTTGGCGGAGCTCGTGAGCACGATCGACGCCGGCAGTTTCTGCGCCTTCAGCACCTTCGCCGCTTCCTGCGCCAGCACGAAGTTCGACGTGACGTTGATCGACAGCGTCCTGCTCCATACCGCTTCCGCGGGCGTTGAGGGATCCGGCGTCGGGTAGATCGCGGCCGTGTTCACGACCGAGTCAAACCCGCCGAACTGCAGGACCGCGGCCCGGATTGCGGATGCGATCGTGTCGCGTGCTGTCAAATCGAGCGCTGCCGACTGGACCATCTCTTTCGACGACACTGCGGCGGCGTCGTTCGCGGTGCCTGCGGCCGCGGCGCCGTTCGCATCGGCCACAACCACATGCCCGCCCCACTTCGCGATCTGCAGTGCGACCTCGCGCCCGATCCCGCTGCCGCCGCCCACGACAACGACGACCTTGCGGCTGAATTCCTTTTCCGGCGGCATCCGCTGCAGCTTGGCCTCTTCGAGCGCCCAGTACTCGATCCGGAACGCTTCGAGCCGCGGCAGCGCAACGTAGTTGTGGAAGGTCTTGAATTCCTTTGCCTGCTCCGGCCGGCGGACTTGCGGCAGCACCTTCGGGGAACCGCCGTCACCTTCGAGCGCGTTCGCCCCCTGCATGACGTGGATCGCGTTGATGAAGAACTCGGTGGTGATGCGCGCCTCGCGCTTGTCCTTGCCGAAACCGAAGATCCCGAGCCCCGGAATCACGACGACGGACGGATTGCTGTCGCGCAATGCGGGCGAGTCCTTGTCGGCGAACGCCTGGTAGTACTTCGCGTACGCCTCGCGGTAGATGATGATGCGCGTGTCGATGGCATCGCGGAGCGCAGCACCATCATGATTCGCCGGATCCCATTCGATGAACATCGGCGAGATGCGCGTGCGCAGGAAGTGATCCGGGCAACTGGTACCAAGTGCGCAGAGTTCTCCTGCCCACCTGGAGTTGGCGAACTCCACTGCTTCCGCCGACGCATCGTAATGTCCGATGACGCGGCGGTTCGAGGATACGGCGCCGCGCAGATACGGGAAGATGTCTGTGATCGCGGACTCGCGATCGGCGACGGTGGCGGTGATGGCCGGGCCGCCGAAGCGCGGACGCGCGGCACGCTTCTCCTGCTCCTGGATGAACTCCCCCATCTGGTCGATGGTGCGGATGCTGTTGACGTAACACTCGTGCTGCGTGTTGCCCCACGTGAAGAGTCCATGCCCGCCGAGAATAATGCCGTCGCAACCGGGATTCTGTTCGACCGCTCGCTTCAGCATCAACGCGAGCTCGAATCCCGGACGCTGCCAGGGGACCCACACGATCCTGCGGCCGAACCGCTTGTTGAACTCGTCGAGCTTCTGCGCGCCGTTCGCGCTCGCCGCGAGCGCGATGGCCCAGTTCGGGTGCAGGTGATCGACATGCGCGAACGGCAGGAACGCGTGCAGCGGCGTGTCGATCGACGCGGCCACGCGGTTCTCGCCAAATGCGCAGAGCGGGTACAACGCGACCATCTCGTCCTCGAGCGACTCGCCGCGATACCGCGCGATCAGCGCTTCCAGCTTGTCGAGATACAAGATGGCGAAACCGCCCGCGGTGATCGATCGAAGATCGCCGCCGCTGCCCTTCACTGCCATCACGCGGCGCATCTCACCGGTCAGAGGATCCGGGAGATCGAACTTCGAGCTCGTGTTCCCGCCGCCGAAGTTGGTAATCCGCAGGTCTTCACCGAGGAGGTTCGAACGGTAACGCAGCAGCTCAAGAGGGTTCTCCGCAAGGCTCGCGGCCGTGCGCTCGTCCCACAGGTTCTGCAGCAGGGACAGTTCTTTCGTCGAGGATTCAGACACAGGTCAGCTCCACGTACTCCTGGAAGCGCCGGTATTGCGCCGTCCAGCGATCGGCGGCGGCGGGCTCGAAGCGCTCCGCCGGGAATGAACGTTCGATGATGCCACGCGCGTCGGCGAGGCTGCCGACGGCGCCGGTGGCGAGCATCTGCATCGCGATGTTGCCGAGCGCGGTGGCTTCGATCGGTCCCGACAGCACCGTTCGGCCCGTCGCGTCGGCGGTGAACTGGTTGAGCACGCGGTTGCGCGAGCCACCGCCGACGATCTGCACCTCGGTGATTTTCATGCCGGTCAGCTCCTCCAGGGTGTCGAGCACGACGCGGTACTTGAATGCGAGGCTCTCGAGAATCGCGCGCGTGAACGCGGCCGGACCGTCAGGCTCGGGCTGAGCCGTGCGCCTGCAGTAATCCGCGATCGCGCGCGACATGCTCGATGGATGCAGAAACGCGGGGTCGTCGGGATCGAACAGCGACGCGAACGCCAGCTTGTCTTCGACCGCCGCCTCCATCAGTTCCGCGTACTCGTACTGCCGGCCGTCGCGCGCCCACTCGCGGCGGCACGCCTGCAGCAGCCAGAGCCCGCCGATGTTCTTCAGCAGCCGCGTCGTGCCGCACACGCCCCCTTCGTTCGTGAAGTTCGCGTCGAGCGCGCGGGGCGTGATGATCGGCCGCGGGACTTCGGTGCCGACGAGCGACCATGTGCCGGAGCTCACGAACGCGCGCCCGCCGCCTGCCGGCACGGCCGCGACCGCCGATCCCGTGTCGTGGCACGCCGGGACGACGACGGGCGTACCGGCGAGTGCAGCGCAGACCGACGGCTGCAGCGGGCCGAGGACAGACCCCGGCTCGATCAGCGGCGGCAGCAGCCGTGTGGGCAGTTCGAGCTCGCGCAGGAGATCGAACGCCCACTCGCGGCGGCGCGCATCGACCATCTGCGTCGTCGTCGCGCTCGTGAACTCGGCGCGCAGGTCGCCGGTCAGCCAGTAGTTGAGGATGTCAGGGATCGTGCCCAGCTGGGTCGCGGCGTCGAGCAGGCGCGGCGTCGCGCGGGCGGTGGCGATCAACTGGTACAACGTGTTGAATGTCAGGAACTGGATGCCGGTGATGTCGTAGATCCGCGCGCGCGGCACGCGCGCGAACACGTCTTCCATCACGCCGTCGGTGCGCGAATCGCGGTAGTGATACGGATTGGCGAGCAGATCCCCCGTTTCCCCGATCAACCCGTAATCGCAGCCCCACGCATCGACGCCGATGCTGTCCAGTCGCGTGCCCGCGCGTCCGAGCTGTTCCAGGGCGCGCTGCATCTGAAGCCACAAGCGCGGCACGTCCCAGTAGAGCGATCCATCCACGCGCACCGGTTCGTTGGGGAACCGGCAGACCTCAGAGAGCTCGAGCCTTCCGGAACGCAGATGGCCGGAGATCGCACGGCCACTTTCGGCACCGAGGTCGAACGCGAGGAAATGGGCACCCATGCGACGGGATAAAAGCATACGTCCCGGCCTCACGGCCGCGGTCAGGTTTTTGCGGATTCACCGCGTTTCACTCTATGGAACGAACATGCGGTCGCGGGGCGTGGCTGCGGGGCCACAGAGGCAAGTGCGCGCCCAAGGGTGTTCGGAGCACGATCCGCGGATTTCGCGATGTGAAACGGCAGTCGGGCGGGCGTTGGCGGTTGCGAGCGCGTGGCGCGGGAGATATCGTGGGCGATCATGACTGACCGATCCGTCATCCAGGATGCCCTCGGCGAGGGCAAAGGCCTCCTTCGACTTGAACCCTGCTGGGTTCCGCGTTCTTTCATGCACCCCGGACGTCGCCTGCGCCTGCATCCCGACGACCTGTACGCATTCGGCGCCCACCGCGGCGGCATCAACGAGCGCTGGTTTTCGTCGACAACGAACGCCGATAACGGGCCCGGCACGCCCGCGGACGAAGGTCTCAGCTACGTCCGCCTCGCCAGCGGCAGGCGCTTCCTGTTGAAAGCGGCCGTCGAGCAGGCAGGAGATTTGCTCCTCGGCAAGGAGGTCATGGCGCGTGAAAAGGGCTGGAACCTGCTCTGCAAGTTCTTCGACAACCTGGGTCCGATCCCGCATCACATGCATCAGAGCGATGCGGACGCCGCGCGCGTCGGACGTCGTGGCAAGCCTGAGGCGTATTACTTCCCTCCGCAGTACAACCCAACCGACAACAACTATCCCTACACGTTCATGGGACTCGAGCCAGGTACGACGAAGGATGATGTGCGCCGCTGTCTCGAGAACTGGAACAAGGGAGACAACGGGATCACGTATCTCTCTCGCGCGTACCGTCTCGAACGCGGCACCGGGTGGCAGATCGATCCGGGCGTCCTGCATGCGCCAGGGTCGCTCCTCACCTACGAACCGCAGGTGAACAGCGACGTGTTCGCGATGTTCCAGTCGGAAGTCGAGGGGCGGATGACGCCATGGGATCTTCTGGTGAAAGACGTCCCGCCAGACAAGAGCCGCGACCTCGATTACATCATCGGCATGCTCGACTGGAACGCGAACGTGAATCCGCGGTTCGGCGAGAGCAATCGCTACAACCCGAAGCCGGTGACTCCGTTTGTCGACACGGACGCCGATGGATTCCGCGAAGTGTGGATCACGTACGGCACAGCGTGGTATTCCGCGAAGGAGCTGACCGTGCAGCCGAAGCGCACCGTGACGATCAAGGACGCCGCGGCGTACGGCCTCATCCTCACGCAGGGACACGGCGCGCTCAACGGCGTGCAGGTCTCGACGCCTGCGATGATTCGCTTCGGCCAGATGACGGAAGACGAGCTGTTCGTCAGCGCCGATGCCGCCGCAGCCGGCGTGCGCGTCGAAAATCGCAGCGAGAGCGATCCGCTGGTCATCCTCAAACACTTCGGGCCGGGCAATTCTGAAGCACCGAAGAAAAGGTGACGCTCATGGCACACAAGAAGCCAGCACTGCACAACGCGATGTGGCCCGGCCTGGTCGGCAAGGGTGGCCCCGGCGCCGAGCCGCCGATCGATCTCGACACGATGCTCGACCTGACGGCGAAGGCGCAGGTCGATGGCACGCGCTTCGACGGCGTCGATCTCTTCCTCTTTGATCCGCACGTCAGCATCGATTCGTCGAACGACGACCTGCAGCGCCTCGGCGACAAGATCCGCGCGAAGAACCTGATGGTCGGCTCGCTGGTCGCGCCCGTCTGGCCGCCGACCGGCGGCGGGTCGGCCATGGGATCGGAAGACGAGCGCAAGGCGTTTCTCACGCAGGTGCGAAAGGCGTGCGCGATCGGCCGGAAGCTCGAAGACTTGGGCATCCGCCGCTATGGAATCGTCCGCATCGACTCGGCGGCGAGTCCGGCCGAGTGGGCAAAAGATCCTGTCGGCAACACGAAGAAGATTGCCGACACCTTTGAGAAGGCCGCTGACATCGCGGAATCGATCGGCGAGCGGCTCGCGATCGAGGGGGAAATCTGCTGGGGAGGCATGCACAGCGTAAAACGCAATGTCGAGCTCCTCGAGATGGTCAACAGACCGAGGACGGTCGGGTTCCAGGCCGACATGGCGCACACGCTCCTCTTCACCATGGGCTACAACGCGCCAGAGGACCGCATCCTGCCGGAGAACTTCGACTGGAAGGACCAGGCGACGCTGGACGAGGCGCTGAAGAAGATGACGCGCGCGCTGCGGCCATGGACAATCGACTTCCACGTCGCGCAGAACGACGCGACGGTCAAAGGATCGGGATCGCACGACAAGACGGGACGGCATTGTCTCCCCTTCGATCCAAACGGCAAGCTCGACATCGTCAAACATGCCGGCTACTGGCTGCGTGACGAGAAGGGGAACGTCGAGAAAAAGCTCGACCACATCTGCTGGGACGGCTGCATGTTCCCCAACGCAGTCATGACGCAGCAGAAGACGTGGAACGACGTGCTCGGGGTCATGAAAGCCGTGCGCGACGCTCATGGATGGAACTGATGAAGGAATTGAAGATTGGTCTGGTCGGCTATGGGTTCATGGGCAGGACCCATTCGAACGCGTTCCTTCAGGCGCCGCGGTTTTTTGAGCTCCCGTGGAAGCCGGTGTTAAAGGCGGTGGCCGCGCGCAATGAAGCGCGCGTGAAGAAGTTCGCCGAGAACTGGGGCTACGAGTCGTACGCGACCGACTGGCGCGACCTTGTGAACCGGAAAGACGTCGACGTCATCGACATCGCGAGTCCGAACGACACGCACCACGAGATCGCGATCGCGGCCGCGAAGGCGGGCAAGATGGTGATGTGCGAGAAGCCGCTCGGGCGAACCGCGAAAGAAGCGAAGGAAATGACGGACGCTGTCGAGAAGGCGGGCGTGCCGAACACTGTCTGGTACAACTACCGGCGTGTTCCGGCCGTCACGATGATCAAGCAGCTGATCGACGAGAAGAAGCTCGGCCGGATTTTTCACTATCGCGCGAAGTTCCTGCAGGACTGGACGATCTCGCAGGATCTGCCCCAGGGTGGCGAGGGCCTGTGGCGCCTCGACGTCAACGTCGCGGGCAGCGGCGTCACCGGCGACCTGCTCGCCCACAACATCGACACGGCACTCTGGCTGAACGGGCCGATCACCGAGGTGACGGCGATGACCGAGACCTTTATCAAAGAGCGCAAACACAACCTGACCGGAAAGGTCGAACCGGTCGGCATCGACGATGCGAGCGCGTTCCTTGCGCGGTTCGAGAATGGATCGCTCGCCATCTTCGAGGCCACGCGTTACGCGCGCGGGCACAAGGCGCTCTACACGCTGGAAATCAACGGCGAGCACGCGTCCGCGTTCTGGGACTTGCACGATCTCCATCGCATCCAGTACTTCGATCACCAGGACGAAGGACGCGTGCGCGGCTGGCGCAACATCCACGTGACGGACGGCGACCAGCCCTACATGAAGCACTGGTGGGTGCCGGGCCTGCAGATCGGCTACGAGCACACGTTCACGCACCAGTTCGCGGATTTCGTCCAGGCCGCCGCGAACGGCAAGAGCCTGCCGCCGACCTTCCACGACGGCCTTGCCACCGATTACGTGACGGATGCCGTGCTGAAGTCGGCGAAGAGCCGGCAGTGGGAGAAGGTCTAGAAGGTCACGC
>DASPXV010000043.1:0-3786 GCA_035637115.1 Vicinamibacterales bacterium | reverse complement strand
TCGCCGGCAGCAGGCTTCGTCCGTCAGTCGAAGGGGATGCCGGTACGCCGAGTAGATCGAGAACCGTCGGAAACACGTCGACGAGGCTTGCCAGGTCGGACACGCGCCGCTCGCGCATTCCGGGCGCGCGCACGATCAGCGCCACGTGCAGGACGCTTTCGTAGAGAAAGATGGTGCGACCTGCACGTTGATCTGTCCCATCGAACAGACCGCCTGCGGATCGCGGGCTTCTGCGGCACTGTTGCACTTCCGTATAACGGGCCCGCTCAGCGCCGGAACCCTGTTGAAATGATTGAGATCGATCCAGCCGCCATTTTGCGGCACGTGCGTGAACCGACGGTAGACCACGTCGGCGCCGACGACGACGCCGTGTGCGAGCTCGTGCTGCACGCCGACGTTCACGTGAACCGCCGCCGGATTTGGAGCGTTCACCGGAAAGATTGCCGCAGCCGCCTGCTTCGTAAGCTGGATCTGCTGCACACCGGGTTCCGCGCTCGTCCGCGCCTGGAGCAACGATGCCTGGAGTTGCGGAAGGACTGACATCAGCACGGCGCCCGTGAAGAGCGAGGGCGCGGCGAAATCGAGCGGAGCGCCCCGCAGTACACCTGGAATGGTGCTCAGCGGATTGAGAATCGAGCTCGCCGGAAAGGGCTGCCGCCCGAGACCGGGAGGACCGAGCGCCACTCGCTCGTTATCCATACTGCTCGTCAGTCCGTGCGGTCCGAGAAACCGTCCTGCGGCGGCGTGCACGACGGTCTTGCGATCGGATGAGATCGTCCAGGCGACACCCGCCGCCGGCGCGAAGTTGGTCCAGTCGTTCTTCGTCGGCCCAAGGCCGTTCACGCCGAGTATCGGCGCGAGCAGCGCCGGTTTGCGCAGGTCGTGGTTGAGCACGCCATCGATGCCCAATCCCAAGCCGTAGGTCACCGTGACGCGATCGTGCAGCCGCCACGCGTCTTCGGCATAGAGCCACACCGTGTTCCATGTCCGGAAAGGCGATCCATCCTCGTGCGGCACGCCCGGATCCCCGACGCTGATCGTCACCGTCCTGACAGGGAGCCGCAGAATGTCCCCGATCGTCTCGAATGTGGCCGGCAGCGGAATCGTCAGCTCCGGCGCAACGCGCTCGTTATAGGTGCTAACGCGGTCCGGTGCAAAGAGCGTCATCGTTACCGGGTCGTTGTTCCAGATGAGATTTCGGTCGCGATTCCGTTCCCAGTCGGCGCCGACGGCCACGCGGTGTCGACCTTTCTGCCATGTGAGCACGTCGTTCAGCTCGAACCGGCCCTCCAGATTGTCGGTTGCCGACGAATTGCCGATGACCAGACCCGCCTGCTGAATGGTGATTGACGGCGCGCCAATCCCGAGGCATCCCGGACAGGCGTCTTCGTCGGCGGCACTCGCCCGCACGCGGATGCCGAAGTACGAGACGCGCAAGTCGTTGACGAGTGTGGGGCGAAGGACGCTGGTGAGGCCCGCGAGACTCTGATCTGCGCGTGTCCGCGTCGTACTCCAGTTCGAGGGATACGCGTTCGGCGAGCCGCCGCTGTTTGCTGGCGTAGGCGCGAAGGCGCGGCTGCCATCGTGCGAATGCCGGATGAAGACCGTGTGCGATGCGTTGATTCTGCCGTCGACGCGCACGGAAAGAAGCGTCCCGAGCAGCGGGCTTTCGGTCACGCGGCTCAGTCGAGCGAACTCCTGCGTGAGCAGCGTCGTTGCGCCAACCGTCCGCTGATCGTTGCGCTCCCACGTGCCGAAGTAGAAGAGGCGATCGCGGCGGATCGGTCCGCCGGCCGCAGCGCCGAACTGCTAGCGCCGGAAGAAGGGATGGGGATCCGCCGGGTCGCGCACGAGGACCGGATACGCCGAGAGCCTGTGATCGCGATAGAAGTAGAACGCCGTCCCGGATTCCTGATTGCTGCCGCCGCGCGTGACCACGTTGACGGCCCCCGCGTGAGTCATGCCCGCGGCCAGATCGAAATTCACGGTCGAGAGCTGGAACTCCCTGACGATTTCCTGAGAAAGCGCCATCTGCGCGCCGCCAAGCCCGATTGAGGTGACGCTGCCGCCATCAACGGTGAAGCGAGCTCCGCCCACGTTCGACCCGGGCGCGCCAAGCACCGGCACCACCACGCGATTTCGATTCGTGCCCGACGGCGCCTGCACGCCCGGCTCGAGCTTGGCGAGCTCGAGAAAGTTGCGTCCGTTCAGCGGCAGCGCGGCGATTTCAGCCTGCGCGATCAGGCCGGTCACCGCGGCAGACTCGTAGCGCATCTGTGGAGACGCGGCGGCGACCGTGATCGCGGCGGTCACTTCGGCGACGGACACGACGCAATCGGCGCGCGTCGTACTCCCCGTCTCTACAGTGGCAGTGAGGACGACGCGTTGGAATCCCCGCGCTTCGACGGCGATGTCGTAGTCGCCGGCGGGAAGGGCCGGCAGGCTGTACTCGCCGGACTCACCGGTTGTCGTCTTGCGGGCCTGATGTGTAAGGCGGCTCGCTGCGGTAATCACGGCGCCTGCGACGGTCCCGCCGGAAACATCGCGGACGACCCCGCTGATCGTGCCGGTGGGCGATTGCGCGAGGCACACGCCGGTCGCGAGCACCCACAGCAGACCCGCCGCGACCGCGCGCGTCACGTCCGCGAAAGTACCACATGATGCGCGGCGCGCGAGCAATCCGCATTACAATCCTCGGCCATGAACCAACTGAAGACCGTTGTGCTGTTGTTGGCGGCGGCGTGCCTTGCGGCGCCGGCAGCGGCGCAGAAAGCCCCGCAATCATCCAAATCCGTCGATCTCGCGACGGCGAAGCCCGGACGCGATCCGAAGCAGCCGATCGACGAGGATTACACGAAGAAGATCAAGGAATACACGACAGAGCCGTTCTTCCTCTCGCCCGTGATCGACTACATGCCGGCGTCGAAGACCGTGCCGACGCCCAAGGCGATTCTCGGCGACATCGCCGGCGCGCCCGGGAAGCTCCCTTACTCAAAAGAGGTCCACGACTACATGCGGCTCCTCGCGAAGTCGACGCCGCGCGTGAAGGTCTACACGATCGGGACGACCGAAGGGGGCAAGGAAATGCTCGCGGTCGCCGTAGCGTCGGAAGCGCTGATGGCGAAGCTCGACGCGAACAAGGCGGATCTCGCCAAGCTCGCCGACCCGCGCACGATCCAGATGAACGATGACGTGGCGGACGAGATCGCGAGACGTGCCGCACCGGTCTACTACATCACCGGTACGATCCATTCGACCGAAGCGGGCGCGCCGACGGCATTGATGGAGCTCGCCTACCGCCTGGCGGTGGACGACAGCCCGTACGTGCGCAACATCCGCGAGCACGTAATTACGCTCATCACCCCGATCGTCGAAGTCGACGGGCGCGACCGCGTCGTCGATGCGTACGAGTGGCGCAAGAAGCATCCGAACAAGACGCCGATCAGCCCGGTCTACTGGGGGCAGTACGTCGCGCACGACAACAATCGCGATGCGATGGCGCTCACGCTGAAGCTGTCGCAGAACGTGCTGAACGCTTACCTGGGCTGGAAGGCGCAGGTGTTGCACGACCTGCACGAGTCCGGCTCGTTTCTCTACGACAACACCATCGGCAACGGTCCCTACAACGCGTGGCTCGATCCGATCCTGACCAACGAGTGGCACCTGATCGGATGGAACAACGTGAATGAGATGACGCGCATGGGGATGCCCGGCGTGTTCGCATGGGGGACGTTCGACACATGGTCCCCCGGCTACCTGATGTTCATGGCCGCGACGCACAACGGG
>DASPXV010000042.1:0-38568 GCA_035637115.1 Vicinamibacterales bacterium | reverse complement strand
GGCGATCTCGATCCACACGACGCAACGGCGGGCAACGGCTTCGGGGGGGCGCTCGCCGATCTGAAGGACGCGACGACGCGCGGTGGAATGCTCTACGTCTTCTCGGTGGGAGGCGGCAAATGATGCGCGCCGTCGCGCTCGCATGTCTTCTGGCAGCCGCTTGCAGTCAAACGCCGGCGCGCGTCCTCCGCGTCTGCGCGGATCCCAACAACCTGCCGTTTTCCAACCGTGACGGCGCAGGGTTCGAGAACAAGCTCGCGGCCCTTCTCGCGACCGATCGCCACGCCAGGCTCGAATACACCTGGTGGGCGCAGCGGCGCGGCTTCGTCCGCAACACATTGAGCGCGCACACGTGCGACGTCGTCATGGGCGTGCCGGTGGAGTTCGACCCGGTGCGAACGACGAAACCCTATTACCGATCCAGCTATGTGTTCGCGGCGCGCCGCGATCGACAGCTGCACCTTGCGTCGCTCGACGATCCACGGCTCCGCGCGCTGCGTATCGGCGTACAGATGATCGGGGACGATTTCTCGAACAGTCCGCCGGCCCATGCGCTCAGCGACCGTGGGATCGTGCGGAACGTCGTCGGCTATTCCGTTTACGGCAACTACGCGGAACCGAGCCCGCTCTCCGAGATCATGAAGGCCGTGGAGCACGGCGATGTCGACGCCGCGTTGGTCTGGGGGCCGGCCGCCGGGTTCTTCGCGCGGGACGCGCGCGATCCACTCGAAATCACGCCCGTGTCACGACCCTCAGGCAAGCCGACGCTTCCCTTCTCATTCTCAATCTCGATGGGTGTCCGGCGGGATGATGCCGCCCTCGCCTCCGAACTGGACGACTTCATCGTGCGCCGCCGCGCCGACATCGATCGGATCCTCGACGAGTATGGCGTGCCACGCGTGGAGGGTGACTGACATGCGGTCGCGGAGCACGTTGATCTTGTCCCTCCTGCTGACGGCGGCGGTGATGTCGTCGCGTTGCGAACGGGAGACGCGGCGCTACAAGGAGCTGCCTGCGGCCTCGAACCGCGAAACGGCCGTCAGGGTCGGCCAGCTCGAACCGGGGATGCCGCAGCAGAAGGCGGACGTGAAGAGCCCGTACCAGGAGAACGCGTGGGGGATCGGCGAGGGGAAGCGGCTCTATAGCGCATACAACTGCGCGCCGTGCCACGGCGTAAACGGGGGCGGTGCGATCGGTCCGCCGCTCATGGATGACGCGTGGATCTACGGCGCGCAGCCGGATCAGATCTACGCGACGATCTCACAGGGACGGCCGGATGGAATGCCCTCGTTCGGTGGTCACATTCCGGCGCAGCAGATCTGGCAGCTCGTCGCGTACGTTCAATCGATGGGCGGCCAGGTGAGATCCACCACCGCGGCCGGTCGCAATGACGACCAGATGGGCGCCTTACCGGAATCACGGCGGGGATCGCAGGTGCCCGTTCAGACCGGGCACCGGTGATGTCCCACCTGCAGTCTGTCATCCATCCCGCGGGAATCCAGGCCGCACTGGTGAGCCACCTGTGGTGGATCCTGTTCGGCATCTGCACGTTCGTCTGGGTGGCGGTCGCCATCGCCGCGTTGATCGCCATGCGCCGCGGACACCGCGCCGCCTCGGTCGATCTTCCAGAATCGCGGATCGGGCGGAATGTGGCGTTCGCCGGCGTCGCGACCACAATTACGCTCATCGCGATCATCTTCGAAAGCGTGGTGATCGGCCGATCGCTGAATACGCTCAAGGCGCCGGACGCGCTGCGCATCACCGTGACCGCGAACCAGTGGTGGTGGGACGTCCAGTACGAGAACCCGGTGCCGTCGCTGCGTGTGACGACGGCCAACGAGATCCACATCCCCGTGGGGCGACCTGTCGGATTCAATCTTCTCTCCAACGACGTCATCCACAGCCTCTGGATTCCTAACCTGCAGGGAAAGATCGATCTGGTGCCGGGACGCCGCAATGAGCTCTGGCTGCAGGCAGACAGGCCCGGCGTATACCGCGGACAGTGCGCGGAGTACTGCGGACTACAGCATGCCAAGATGGCGCTGGTCGTCGTCGCGGATCCCCCCGAGCAGTTCGAGTACTGGCTGACGGCGAACCGTGCTTCCGCGCCTGCGCCGGTGACGCCGGAGCAGCAGCGCGGCAAGGACGTCATCGAAAAAGGCCCCTGCGCGATGTGCCACACGATCACCGGGACGCTCGCCGGGGGGCGCACGGCGCCAGACCTGACCCACATCGCCTCGCGCAGTACGCTCGGCGCCGGATCGATTCCCAACACGCAGGGCTATCTCGCGGGGTGGATCAGCGATCCGCAGTCGATCAAGCCGGGTAACCGGATGCCGCCGCCAGGACTGGCAAGCGATGAACTGCAGGCAGTGCTCGCCTATCTCGAGACATTGAAATGATGGCGCGCGAAGAAAAGAAACCGCGGCTCGTCGAACGAGACACGCGTCTCGAGAGTGACGCGCTCGGGCGCGAGCGTTCGCTTCTCGACGCGACGTGGTCGAACGGCCGTGGATTGATCGCCTGGATGGCGGAAACGGACCACAAGGCGATCGGACGCCGCTATATCGTCACGGCGTTCGGATTCTTCGCGCTTGGCGGCATCCTCGCCGCGCTGATGCGCATCCAGCTGGCGCGTCCTGAGAACACCTTTCTCTCGCCCGACCTTTACAACCAGATCTTTTCCATGCACGGGACGACCATGATGTTCCTGTTCGCCGTGCCGGTGGTGCTGGCGATGGGGGTCTACCTGGTGCCGCTGATGGTGGGGGCGCGCTCGATGGCGTTCCCGCGGATGCTCGCTTACAGCTACTGGATGTTTCTGTTCGGAGGAATTTTTCTCTACGTGATGTTCTTCCTGAACACAGGGCCCGACAACGGCTGGTTCAGTTACGTGCCGTTGGCCGGCCCGGAGTTCGGATATGGCAAACGCGCGGATGTCTGGGCGCAGCTGATCACGTTTACGGAAGTCTCCGGCCTGATCGTCGCAACGTGCCTCGTGTGCACAATCTTCAAGATGCGCACGCCAGGGATGTCGCTCCATCGCATGCCGTTGTTCGTGTGGTCGATGCTGATCACCTCGTTCATGGTGATCTTCGCCATGCCGTCGATCATCATCGCGAGCACGTGCCTGATCATGGATCGGCTGATCAGCACGCATTTCTTCAACCAGGCGGAAGGGGGCGATCCGCTGCTCTGGCAGCACCTGTTCTGGTTCTTCGGCCATCCCGAGGTCTACATCATCTTCCTGCCGGCGCTAGGGATGATGAGCGAAGTGATCTCGACGTCCGCCCGGCGCAAGGTGGTCGGCTACACCGAGATGGTTCTGTCGATGTCGGCGACCGCCTTCATCGGATTCGGCGTCTGGGTGCACCACATGTTCTCGACCGGCCTGCCGCAGCTCGGGCAGAGCTTCTTCACGGCCGCGAGCATCATGATTGTGATCCCGACGGCGATCCAGACCTTCAACTGGATCGGGACGATCTGGACGGCGCGCCGCCTGCAGATCACCGTGCCGTTCCTCTACATGGCGTCGTTCTTCTTCATCTTCATCATCGGCGGGCTGACGGGCGTGATGCTGGCGTCCGTTCCCCTCGACCGGCAGGTCCACGACACGTTCTTCGTCGTCGCGCACTTTCACTATGTGCTGATCGGCGGATCGACGTTCCCGCTGCTCGGGGGGATCTTCTTCTGGTTTCCGAAGATCACCGGGCGGATGCTGAACCGGCGCATCGGCCAGGTCAGTTTCTGGTTGCTGTTCGTCGGGTTCAATCTGACGTTCTTCCCGATGCACCTGCTCGGACTCGACGGCATGCCGCGGCGCGTCTACACCTATCCCACGTCGATGGGCTGGCACAACCTAAACCTCCTGGCAAGCGTCGGCGCGGCGATCATTTTCGTGTCGCTGCTCGTGTATCTCGTCAACATCATCGTCAGTCTGCGCCACGGCGTCGTCGCCGGCGAGAATCCATGGGGCGCATCCACGCTCGAGTGGGCGACAACGTCACCACCGCCTCCGTACAATTTCGCCCCGCAGCTCACCGTCGCCAGCAGCGAGCCGCTCTGGCACAGCGAGCTCGCGCCACCGCCGATCGTCGGGCTCGCCGCCGATAAACGTGAAGTACTCGTCACGTATCTGCTCGACGCCGAGCCCGATCATCGCTACCCGATGCCGGGTCCGTCGCTCTGGCCATTGGTGGCGGCGGTCGCCACGAGCGTGATGTTCGTGTGGTCCATCTTCCAGGCGTGGGGCGTCGTATGGGGATCGATACCGATCTTCCTCGCGCTCGTGGGGTGGTTCTGGCCGACGAAGACCAAGGAGCGTCTGGAGCAGGGAGTTCGCGGCAGGATGACCGTTTCGGAGAGCCTGTCATGACCGCGCACCCGCGTCACGACGTTGCGCTCGACGTCACCGAGATCCCCACCTTTGGCTTCGGTCATCGCAGCCTGCTGTGGTGGGCCACCGCGTCGATGATGATCATCGAAGGCATGGTCTTCGCGATGGTGATCGTCAGCTACGTGTACCTCAAGGGGCGCACGCCGCACTGGCCGCCCTCAGGTCCGTCGCCGGATCTGTTCTGGGGCACCTTGAACACAGTCGTGCTGCTCGCGTCCGCAGTCCCGAATCAGCTGACAAAAAAGGCCGCCGAACGCTTCGATCTCGGCGGCGTCCGGCTGTGGATGGCCGTCTGCCTGGTATTTGCGGTCGCGTTCAACACCATCAGGTTTGTCGAATTCCAGCACCTCAACGTGCGCTGGGACACGAATGCGTACGGCTCGGTCGTGTGGGTCCTCGTCGGCTTCCATACCGTCCATGTAATCACCGACTTCCTCGATTCGAGTGTGCTTGCCGCGCTCATTTTCGTGGGACCCGTGGACGAACACCGTTTCGTCGACGTCTCGGAGAACTCGCTCTACTGGTATTTCGTCGTGCTCACGTGGCTGCCCATTTATGCCGTCGTCTACTTTGGATCGCGGATCGCTTGATTGGGGGCGCCGCCTCGCGGCGCTCTGGGCGGGCCTGCTGGCCGGACCGCTGGTGTGGTCGGCGCTCCTCGAAACGAACTACGCAATGTCGTACGTCGCGTGCGAGCAGCGGCACTCGTGGATGCTTCACCTGGCCACTGTCGTCGCACTCGCGCTGATTGCGCTCGCGGCGCTGGCCGCGTGGAAGGCGGCGCCTGGCCTTGGCTCGTTCGAGGAGCCATCGATCGACCCGCGCGAAACGGCGGTCCTGCGCGCCCGTTTCATGGCGATCGGCGGCCTCGCGTTCTGCGCCTTCTTCGTCGTCGTCATCCTTGCCACGGAAATCCCCGTGCTGATCCTGCCGCCATGCAGCTGGTAATTGCCCACGGTATCGCGGCGGCATCCTGGCGGCACTGGGACTACCAGCCACTCGTAGTCATTCCGCTACTCGTGACTGCTGTGTTGTACGCCATTGGTGTCTCGCGCCTGTGGACTCGTGCGGGCAGCGGTCGAGGGATTTCGTCGTGGGCGGTTGCGTCGTTCGCGGCGGGATGGCTGACGCTGGCGGTCGCACTCGTCTCCCCCGTCGCCTGGCTGTCCGAGATCCTGTTTTCGGTACATATGACGCAGCACACGCTGCTCCTGCTCGTCGCCGCGCCGCTCCTCGCGTTCGGCCAGACGATGCTCGCGTGGCTGTGGGCGTTCGACGAACGCACCCGCGAACGAGTGGGGGCGGGGCTCCGCGGCAGGCGGTCCCTCGCCTGGTGGCACGGCGTGACGTCACCGCTCTGCGTGTTCCTGCTCCAGGCGGCCGCGCTCTGGCTCTGGCACATTCCATCCTGGTACGAAAGCGCCCTGCGGAACGATGGAATCCACGCCGTCGAGCACCTGACGCTGGTGCTGACAGGAGCGCTGTTCTGGTGGGCGATGATCCGCGGGCGTTATGGGCGCAGCGGGTACGGCCTCGCAGTCCTCTACGTATTTCTGACCAGCGTGCACAGCGGCGTCCTGGGAGCCCTGCTCACCCTCGCGCCGGAGCCGTGGTATCAATCGTACGTGCAGCAAGGCCACGGGTGGGGGATCGACGCGCTCGGGGATCAACAGGTGGCGGGGTTGTTGATGTGGATCCCCGCCGGCGTAATCTTCATCATCCTCGGCCTTGCCTTGCTGGCCGCTTGGCTCGGCGAGTCGGAGCGGCGCGTACGCTTCGGTTCCGTCCACTCCGTGACGCGTACGCTGCTGGCGATCCTGGCTGCAGCAATCATCGCGTCCGGATGCGGAAAACGCGTCGAGAAGGAAGCAGCCGCCATGACCGGTGGCGACGTGGGACGCGGGCGAACGGCGATCGGGAAGTACGGATGCGCCGCGTGCCACACGATTCCAGGCATCGACAGCGCGGTCGCGACTGTCGGACCTCCGCTGACGCAAGTCGCCGTGCGCCAGTATCTCGGCGGTCATCTCGTGAACACGCCCGACAACATGATGAAGTGGCTGCAGCATCCGCAGCAGATCGACCCGAAGAACGCGATGCCGGAAATGGGCATCACCGACCAGGACGCCCGCGACATCGCGGCCTATCTCTACACGCTGCGCTAAACGGTTCTAAAACACGTATTTCACGCCGAACTTCACGATTCGCGGCGCTACGATCTCCTGCACCCGCCCGAAGTACGAGGTCGTCGCCTTTGCGGCGTCGAACGCCGCCTGGCTCGCGAAGGACTGTGTCAGGGTGCCGAGGCTGCCCTGCGCCGCATTCGTATTCGTGATGTTGTGCACCTCGAAGAAGGCCGACACGCGCGCGTGGCGGTGCAGCTCGATCGCCTTGTCCACCTTCAGTGACATCAGGTTCAGGAAATCGGCGCGATACGTACCGCGCGGCTCCGCGCGGACGGTCGTCGATCCCTGGCCCAGCGCGGCGCGGAACGACCGGTCGAATGGCAGGCCGCTCAGCCCCTGGTAGTTCAGGCCGATGTTGATGTGGTACGGCGCGATGTAGGAACCGATCACCTTCACCGCGTGCGGCTGATCGTTCGACCCGCGACCGGTCGCGTGCGACGGAATGGTCAGGTTCGGATTGTTGGGATCGACGACGATGTCGCCGTCGAGCCGGGACCATACGTAGGAGCCCAGGAGCTGCCAGCGATTCGCCATCCGCTTGCTCACCGAGAGCTCGAGTCCCCTGTAGCGCTGCGTCCCCGGGAAGTTCGTGTGGAACGTCACGTTCTGTCCGCGAAACTGCGACTGCACGTCGTAGAGGGTGATCGGGCGATCGTCGGCGGTGTTCGCCACGTTGTCCGGGCCCGGGTCCGTGAACGTCTTTGGCGTGTAACCGGTGACGGGGATCCCGATCTCCGTATCCACTGTCTGGTCGTTGAACCACCGTTGCACCCACGAGACGTTCAGGCCGACGTTCCTCGCGAGCTCGCGCTGGTACCCGAGCGTGACTTCGTCCGTCTTCGGGTCTTTCAGCTTCGGATCGATCCGGTTCAGGCGCGGCTGCACCGTACTGAGCGGCGAAGGATCGTATTCGCCGGCATCGACGATGCCGTTGCCGTTGGCGTCGCCAAACCAGCGGTACGTCGCGAGGCCGCCCGTGTTGATCGTGTTCGGGTTGATGACGTCGGCGAATTCACCCGTGTACATCACCTCGTAGTAGCGGCTGTAGCTGGCTTTCGCCACGTTGCGGCCGTCTTCGGTCACCTTCCACACCGCGCTGGTGCGCGGTGCGAGCGTATTCCAGTCGAATCCCGCATCCACCTTTGGATACGTGGTCTTCGGGAACCAGCGGCCGCCGCCGCCGCTTTGCTCCGGCAGATAGCCGTCGTAGAACGACCAGCGCAAGCCGAGATTCAGCGTGAGTCGCTGAAACGACGCACGGTCCTGAACGAACGCCGCAAAGTTGCGCATGTGCGTCTTCTGTACGAGCGGCGTGTTGTAGGCCAGAATCTGCGAGGGCTGCGGCACGCCATTTGGGTCGTTGCGAAACTGCAGGCGCGTGTCGTTGTAGATGCCGAAACCGTCGCTGCCCCAGCCGATCCACTGCTCGAACCCGCTTTTCAGCTGGTGGCTCGCGCCAAGCAGATCGTCGACGTACTGCGTGAAGGCGACGTTGGTCTGATAGCGGTACGCGTCGCGCAGCCGCTGGCCGGTGGGCTCCGGCCCGTTGAAGAACACCCCGGTTGTCAGATTCTGCATCGTGGATGTCTTCTGGTCGTCGGGGAGGCTGTAAAACTCCTCGGCGAACCGGCTTGGCCAGTGCATGTGGAAATAGGTGGACGAGGCCTCGAGGAACCGCGTCTGCGAAAGCACGGACGTCCAGTTCAGATTGAAGAGGTTCTTCGGCGACTGCTGGTTAATCGTGCCGATCGGGTTCGGCTGCGTCAGGCCCGCTCCGCGATTGGGCTGGAACTTCTTGTTGTACGTCCAGAAGCCGGAGATCTGGTTGCCGCGGCCCACCTGCGTATTGACGCGGGCCGTATAGTTTCGCAGGTTCGATTTGAAGTCTTTCGGGAACCCGATCACCTGTTCCAGCGTCGTGTAATCACGCGCCGATCCGAACCACCAGAGCCGATCGCGGAGGATCGGACCGCCGCCATCGGCGTTGAAGTCGTTCAGCTTCAGCAGTCGAGTTCCTGCTGTAATGCCCTGCGCCCGCAGCCGATCGTCTACGTTGTCGCTCGCGAACCGTTTGCCCGTGCCGCTATAGAACAGCAAGCCCTTCATCTGGTTGCTGCCTGACTTCGGGATGATATTGATGTTCGCTCCGCCGCCGCCACCGATGTCCGCGCCCATCGCCGCGGTGTCCACCGAAATCTCCTCGGCTGCGTTGTAGTCCATGTAGTACATGGACCCGTAGTTCTGGGGAGTGTCAGCAGTGACGCCGAAGTAGTTCAGGTTGTAGTTGGATGCGCCATGGGCGACCATGCCGGTTGACGTGGCGGCGTTCAGTCCGGCCGGATCCTGCCGGACCATGACCATGCCGGGAAGGATGGTTGCCGATCCGAAGATCGATCGCGACGTCGGCACGCTCTGCAGCGTCTGATTGTCCAGGCGTTCGCCGATCTTCGCGTTCTCCACGTCGACGACGGGTGATTCCCCTTTGACGGTAACCGTTTCCTGCAGCGCCGCCACCTTCATCTGCGTATCTACCGTCACCGTTTGGCGGACGGGAACGACAATCTCGGCGCGCACAAGCTTCGAAAAGCCCGTCAGTTCGAACGTCAGCGTGTAGGTGCCCGACGGAACGGCCGGAAATCGATAGAGGCCGCGCTCGTTGGTGACGGCGCTCGACGCGCCCATCATCGCCGGCCCTTTCAGTGTCACCGTAACGCCCGGAAGCACACCACCCTGATCGTCGGCGACCTTCCCCACGAGCTCGCCGAAGTTCTGGCCCGTCTGCGCGCAGAGAGAAACCGGCGCGAAACAACACGCAACGAATGCGAGCAGGAACGCTGGAATGCGAAATCGCTTTGCCATGGCAGAAGCCTCCCTCGATCGAAGCTTTAACCGATCAGAACCTGAAAAGATAGCTGGTTTTGACGAAGACTTGCCGGCCGGTCGAGAGCGTCGGCGCGCCTCCTGGTCGAACTGCTGTCGAGTCGGCGTCCAGCGTGAACAGCGGGATCGATGGCTACGCCGACGTCCGCGCGCGGTCCCGTCGCACGAGCATGGCGCGGACGACGCGGCCGATCTGCGAGGGCAGGCAAGGCTTGGTGAGGCACAGATCGGCGCCCGCGGCGCGCGCGCGATCGGCCTCGTCGCCGAACGCATATGCGCTCAGCGCAACGATCGGAATGTCGGCGGTGATCGGGTTGGCGCGCAGCCGGCGGATCGCTTCCCATCCGTCGACCTTCGGCATCGCCAGGTCCATGAGGATGACCGCCGGCCATTCCGTCTCAGCCTTGCGGATCCCCTCTTCCCCGTCGCACGCGGTCTCCACGCGAAAGCCGCACACCTCGAGGTACTCGCCGTATAGAGCACGGGCGTCCGGCGAATCGTCGACTACGAGGATGAGAACGGCCATTCGCAATACAGATTGCCTCTGGCGTGCCATAGGGCCATACGCGCAAATGCGCGATTTTGGACAAAAGTGCGCGCGAACTGCGCGACAGAATTGTCAGCCGGATTTCAGATCCGCACGCGTTAGTGTGCGCCCGATCCGTCGCTGGACACGGCTTTCACGATGTCGCCGATGACCTGCTTGGCGTCGCCGAAGGCCATCAGAGTGCGGTCGTCGTAGTACAGCTCGTTCTCGATTCCGGCAAACCCGGGATTCATCGAACGCTTGATGGCGATGACCGTCTTCGCCTTGTCGGCATCGATGATCGGCATGCCGAAGATCGGGCTTCCCTTGTCGTGGCGCGCGGCCGGATTCACGACGTCATTGGCGCCAACCACGAGGCAGACGTCCGTCTGCGGCATGTCGGGATTGATGTCGTCCATCTCCACGAGCGATTCGTAGGGAATCTCCGCTTCTGCGAGGAGCACGTTCATGTGCCCCGGCATGCGGCCGGCGACGGGGTGAATCGCGAACTTCACGTCCACGCCGCGCTTCGTGAGCTGGTCGTACAGCTCGTGGACGCGGTGCTGCGCCTGCGCGACCGCCATGCCGTAGCCAGGGATAATGACGACGCGATCGGCGTGGGTCATGATGTCGGCGCAGTCCTGCGGCGTCGCGCTCTTCACCGTCCTGGCCTCCCCTTTCGCCGCCGTCGCCTGCACCTGCCCGAACGCTCCGAACAGCACGTTCGTGAACGATCGGTTCATCGCCTTGCACATGATGATCGAGAGGATCAGGCCCGACGATCCGTCAAGCGCGCCCGCGATGATCAGCAGCTTGTTCTGGAGCACGAAACCCATCGCGACGGCGGAGAGACCCGCGTACGAGTTCAACAGCGAGATCACCGTGGGCATATCGGCGCCGCCGATCGGAATGATCAGCAGGACACCAAAGATCAGGGAGAGCGCGACCAGCGCCACATAGGCCGGCCAGTAGTTCGGGTTGACGAACGCGAGGTAGATGCCGGACACGACCGCGAACGCGAGGAGCATCAGGTTGACGAGATTCTGATTGCGATAGGTGATCGGCCGCGTCGGGACAATCTCCATCAGCTTGCCCGCCGCCATGAGGCTGCCGGTGAACGTCAGGAACCCGAGGATCACTTCCAGCGCAATGGCGGACGTACGGAACGTTGTCAGCTGCGTCTGCTGCCGCCAGATGATGTACTTCGCGGTGCCGACGAGGCCGGCCGCCAGCCCGCCGAAGGCGTGCGAGAGCGCCGTCCGCTGCGGAACGGCAGTGAGCGGTACCCATGAGAGCGGCACGCCGAATACCGTACCGGCCACGAGCGCCGCGGCAATCCACTTGTAGTCGACAATCTCCGGCGCCATCAGCGTTCCGACGACCGCCATGGTCATGCCGAGCACGCCCGCCAGCACGCCGCGCCGCGCCGTCCGCGGGTGGTTCAACCACCGCAGCGAGAGGACGAAGAGGACCGCGGCGATGAAATAACTGAGCTGGATGAGATGTTCGTTCACTGCGCACCGCCCGACGGAGTCGACTTCTTCTCGCGGAACATCTTCAGCATGCGATCCGTGATGAGGAAGCCGCTCACGATGTTCGTCATCGACGCCGCGACGGCGGCGGTGCCGAGGATCGTCGTCAGGTCCGATTCGCGCTCGCCCGCGATCAGGATCGACCCGACGACGGCAATCGCCGAGATGGCGTTCGTGAGGGACATGAGCGGGGTATGAAGGAGGCGGGAAACGTTCTGAATGACTTGAAACCCGACGAATGTGGCGAGCATGAAGACAAAGAGCATCGACCAGAAATCAAGTGCAGGCATATAGCCGGACTATACCCTCCTTTGGCGCCATTCACGCTGACGGGTTTCCGGCGCGTGCATTCGTTACCCCAGAACCTTCGCCGACGCGCCTCGTATTTCAAAATCATGGCTGCACCCGCACGGCGCAAGATCAAACGTTACGGCTGGATTCCCGACCTCCCCGATCGACGCGATCGGATCTTCGCGGCGCCGCCCGCCACGCTGCAGGCGCTTCCGCCGCGCGTCGATCTGCGCAAGCCTGTCCTCCCGTCTACGACCAGGGGCAGCTTGGCAGCTGCACCGCGCAGGCGATCGCTGCCGCGCTGCAATTCGACCAGGCGAAGCAGGCAGAGCGTGACGTCTTCACGCCGTCGCGCCTGTTCATCTACTACAACGAGCGTGCGATCGAGGGAACTGTGGACGACGATTCCGGCGCGATGTTGCGTGACGGCATCAAGAGCGTCGCGAAGCAGGGGGCGCCGCACGAATCGCTCTGGCCCCACGTGATCGCACGGTTCCGCCACAAGCCCTCCGCGGCGGCATATCGCGACGGGCGCAAGCACGAGGCGGTCCTCTACGAGCGTCTCGTGCCGGTCGCGGAACAGTTGAAGGGATGTCTCGCGGCTGGGTATCCGTTCGCGTTTGGTTTCTCCGTGTACGAGAGCTTCGAGAGCGCCGCCGTCGCGCGCACAGGCGAGGTTCCCATGCCGGGCCGCGACGAGTCGCTGCTCGGCGGCCACGCGGTCGTCGCGGTCGGCTACGACGAGCCTCGGCGACGCTTCTTCGTGCGCAACTCCTGGGGAACCTCGTGGGGGCGCGCGGGATACTTCACGATGCCCTACGACTACCTGATCGACCAGCATCTCAGCGACGACTTCTGGACCATCAAACTGGTCGAGTGACAGTCCGCAGTGTGATATTGTTCGTGCCCATATATGGGCGTGAACAAACTGGAGCGCGAGCTGAAACGCGGGAGCGCCGAGCTGCTGATCCTCGCGCTCCTCGAGGAACGGCAGCGGCACGGCTACGAGATCGGACAGCTGATCGCGAGCCGCTCCGACGGCGCCATCAACTTCCACGTCACGTCGCTCTACCCGACGCTGTACCGGCTCGAGGATCGTGCCCTCATTGAAGGGCGCTGGGTGGAGCGCGCGGGACAGCGCCGCCGCCGGTACTACAAGCTCACGCGCAGCGGACGCCAGACGCTCGCCAGCCAGCGCGGCGTCTGGGACAACTTCTTCTCCGCGCTCAACCGGGTCGCCAAGATCAGTGGATCTTCCGCCTGAGCAGACTTGATCTTCACTCGAAGGAGTCGAAGGACTCGAAGGCAGGCGAAGGAGCACTCTCGATGTTCGATACTTCAAAGGGTCGAAGGTCGAAGGCGGAGAACAAGAGGTCGTTATGGACTGGAAAACCAGAATCCGCATAGCGTTCGCGCCGGTCGCACCCGACGACGACATCGTCGAAGAGCTCGCGCAGCACGCCGCGGCGATCTATGCCGCCGCGCGCGCCGAAGGACTCGACGCGTGCGAGGCAGATCAGCGCGTCGACGACCAGATACAGGCGTGGACCGCGGACCCCGCACTTTTGCGCCGCCGCCCGAAACGGGAGCCCGCGGTCATTCCACCGTCGATCTCGCGATCCGGGTTCGGCACGGTCGTCCAGGACGTGCGCTACGCATGGCGCCTTCTCCGCCGGCAGCCGGGCTACGCGGCAGTGCTGATTGCGACGATGGCACTGGGGATTTCGGCGACGACGGTGCTCGGCAGCCTCACCTACGGCGTGTTGCTGAAGCCACTGCCGTGGGCCGACGCGCCCCGGCTCGTCCGGCTGTACGAGACCCGCCAGGGCAGCACGCGCCGTCTGATGCCGATGATGACCAACGCCACCTTCCTGCCGTGGCGCGATACGCCGTCATCCACGCTCGACGCGCTCGAGGCGTGGTCGACGCGTCGATCGATTCTCTCGGGTGACGGGCAGTCGCAGCAGCTGCAGATCGCGGGCGTGACGCCGGGCCTGCTCGAAGTCGTGGGCGGTGTTCCGCTGATGGGACGCATGTTCGTGCCGAGCGATGCACACGATATCCGGATCATCCCGGCGGCCGCGCCATCAGACGGCCCCACGCCGGTGGCAATCATTTCGTACGGTCTATGGCAGCAGCGATTCGGTGGCGCGCCCGATGTGCTCAATCAGACACTCCGCCTCGACGGAACAACCTATTCGATCGTGGGCGTCATGCCCGCGTCGTTCATGTTCCCCGACCGCGCCACGCGCGCGTGGCTTCCGTTTGTAATCGCGCCCGTGACCACGCCGAAGGTCGAGGGTGCGACGATCCAGATGTTCCAGGCGGTCGGACGCATGCGGCCTGGTGTGGCGGCGCAGCAGGTGAGCGCAGAAGGCACCGCGCGTGGACGTTCCGTGCCTCCAGTGCGCGCGCCGGTGATCATGGCGGTATTCGGCAGCGAGGGGCCAGTCGACGTGACCGCGGTACCGATGCTCGAGGCGCTGACGGGCGAGGTGCGTCCCGCGATCCTCATCATGCTCGCCGCCGTGATCCTGCTCCTGCTGACGGCCACGGCGAACGCCGCGAGCCTGCAGCTCGCGAGGGCGACGGCCAGGCGCCGCGAACTGGCGATCCGTACCGCTCTCGGCGCGGGGCGCAGACGCCTCGTCCGCCAGACGCTGGTGGAAAACGTGCTCGTCGGAGTCCTGGGGGGCGCCGCCGGCCTTGTGCTCGCGGCATTGATGCACCGCGCGCTGCCGACGCTGCTGCCCACGGACTTCCCGCGCGTCGACGATCTCGCTCTCGACGCGCGCATCCAGGCGTTTGCCGTGATCGTGTCGATCGTGGTGGGACTCGGCTGCGGTCTGCTCCCCGCCTGGCAGGTGGCGCGCGCGGACGTCGTGCCCGCGCTCGTCGAAGATGCTCTCGCGCCCATTGGCGGCGGATGGCGCTCGCGGACCGCGCGGGTGCGCGCGGTGATAATGACGGCGCAGGTCGCCATCGCGTGCGTGCTCCTGGTCGGCGCGCTGCTGCTCGTCCGCAGCTTCAGCGCGATGATGCGCGCGAATCTCGGCTACGACGCCACCGACGTCCTGTCCGCTCGCGTAATCCTGCCGAGCGGCGAGTTCGATCCCGCGCGGCGACAGCAGGTCGTGAACGAAATGCTCGACCGCTTGTCGGCAACGCGTGGCGTCGTCCGGCTCGGGGCCGCGACGACGATTCCATTCACCGCCGGAGAAGTACTCTCCTCGTTCCCAGTCAAGAAGCACGACGGCACGTCGGTCCGGGTGCAGACCGGAGCGCGATATGTCAGCGTTGGGTATTTCGCGGCGCTGGGACAACGAGTTGCGGAAGGGCGTGATTTCACCGCGCAGGACGGATCCCCCGCGCAGCAGGCGGCGATCGTGAACCGCGAATTCTCCAGGCGCTATCTCGACGGCCACGCGGTCGGATCGACCCTCGCCCTCAAGAACGAGAAGGAGGCGATCGTCATCGTCGGAGTCGTGGATGACACCGCGCGACACGACATCAGCGACCCGGCGCAACCCGAGGTGTATTACCCGATGCGGCAGCAGCCGATGCGCGGCACCGATGTCTATCTGCTTCTCCGCACATCCGTCGACCCCCGCGGGATGGTGCCCGCGCTGCGGACGGTGGTTCACGAGGCGGCGCCGACCGCGCCCTTCGACTCGATCATGACGATGGAGGATCGCGTGTCGGCGAGCCTCGCGAAGCCGCGCCTGTATGCCGTGCTGCTCGGCACGTTCGCGGCGTTCGCGCTGGTGATCGCCGGTGTCGGCCTGTTCGGCGTCCTCTCCTACACCGTCGCGCAGCGATCGCGCGAGATCGGCGTGCGGTCGGCCCTTGGCGCGCAGGTTGCCGACATCATCGGGCTGGTGATCCGCCAATCGATGGGCATTGCGGGGGCCGGCATCACTGCCGGCGTGGTCGCCTCGCTGTGGCTCACGCGGGGGCTGCAGAAATTCCTCTTCGGCGTGACGCCGCACGACTTCACGAGTTTCGCCGGCGTCGCGGTAGTCCTCCTCGTCGTCGCAGCGATCGCGAGCGTCATCCCCGCGCGGCGCGCCGCGCGGGTTGATCCGGTGACGGTCCTTCGCGCCTAGCGCAGGGCCTTGTCGATCGCCGCCTGCGCGAGCGGTCCCATGATCGCGTAGCCTGCGCTGTTCGGGTGGAGGTCGTCCGCCGTCAGCTCGTTCTTCATCACGCCCGTGTCATCGAGCATCGCCGAGAAGTAATCCAGGTACACGTGGCCGTTCGCGGCCGCGTACTTCTTCATCCAGTCGTTGACCGCGATGATCCGGGACATCGGGCGCGCCGTCGTCTGCGGCACGCCGTTCGGCGCGACGTGGTACCCGCTGACCGGCGTGACGCTGGCGAGGACGACCTTGATCCTGTTCGCCTTTGCGAGTTCCGCCATCGACTGGAGGTTGCCTTCGATCTCTTCGTTCGTCATCGGTCCGGTGTTGGCGGCGATGTCGTTCGTGCCCGCGAGGATCACCACCGCCTTCGGCTTCAAGTCGATCACATCGGGCCTGAACCGGATGAGCATCTGCGGCGTCGTCTGTCCGCTGATGCCGCGATCGACGTAGGGCTTGCCGGAAAAGAAGTCGCCAAAGCGCGGCTGCTGCCAGAGATCCGTGATGGAGTCACCCATGAACACGACGCGTGATTCCCCGGCGGCGGGTGCGGCGAGCGCCGCGTTCGCGTCGCGATAGCGCGCGAGCGCCGCCCAATCGCGCAGCCGAGCGTCGTTGCGCAACAACTGCTGCAGTGCGGTGGCCATCTCGGGACAGCCAGTCTGCGGCGCAGCTGGCGCCGTGGGCGCAGTCGTCTGACCGGTGAGCGCAAGAACGGTGAACGCGGCAACTATCGTGCGAATCATGAGCTATCCTCCAGCGGACCTGTGAAAACATCGTGACAGGGCCGGATCCTAAACCAATCAGCGCCGGCCGGCGTATTCACCCCTGAAACGCATGCCCAGTCCCTATACGTCCCGCCGGGCCGGTGGTTTGAGCGCCGCAATCCTCATGGCGATCGCGCTCATGAATCCGCTCGCCGCGCGACAAGCGCCCGGCGCGGGCGCCTGCCGCATCGCGGGTCGCGCGAGCAGCGGAACGACGCCTTTGCCGGGCGTGGCGATCGCGGTGAAGTCAGGGGACGCGCTCCGCGTCGCAACATCGACGGAGACGGATGGCGGCTATGCCGTCAACCTCGCGCCCGGCCAGTACACGCTGACCGCAGAACTCACCGGTTTCACGCGCGTCGAACGTCCGCTCGTCGTGGCGGCCGATGGCGCATGCGCGCAGACGGTCGATCTTGCGCTGTCGCTCGCTCCGCGGCAGGCGCCGGCCGCAGCCGCACCGCAGCGAGGCGCGGTGCCTGGCGGGCGGCGCGGCGCCGGATCCGGCACGAACGTCGTGCAGGTGCAGCCGCAAGCCGAAGCTGGCGCACAGACACAGACCACGAACGAACGTGAAGCGGAGGACGCGGCCACGCGGCTCCTGCTGCCGCCGGGGTTCTCGACGGAGACGCCGAGCGATGCGATCACGATCGCGGGCAACAACGCGAGCCTCGACCGCGGCATGCTCAACGATCGTTTCGATGCGATCGGGCGCGGCGTTTTCGATCCCGCGACGGGAGAATTCGGTACGGGTTTCGGCGAGCAGGGACGCGGTGGGCCGGGCGGATTCGGCGGACGCGGCGGGCCGGATGGCGGCCGCGGCGGGCCAGGCGGACGCGGCGGTCCAGAAGGGCGCGGCGTTCCCGGCGGACCGGGAGGGCCGGGTGGATTTTTCCTCGGCGGACGCGGAGGCCAGCAACAGCGCTACAACGGAACGTCGAACTACACGTTCGGCGGATCGGCGCTCGATTCCGCGCCGTACCAGCTGCGCCCCGATTCCGCCGTCGAGAAGCGGCCGTACACGCGCCAGACGTTCGGCGGCACTTTCGGCGGCCCGCTGAAAATCCGCAACGTGTACGACGGTACGCGACGCACGCAGTTCACCGTCACGTATAACGGGAACCGCGGCCGCAACCTCTTCGATCAGTACGCGACCGTCCCGTCCGCCGCGATGCGCGCCGGCGACTTTTCTGCGAGCGCGACGCCGATCATTGATCCGTCGACGGCCCAGCCGTTCGCGGGCAGCGTCATTCCACTCGCGCGCATCGATCCGGCGGCGCTGACGCTCCTGCGTTTCATTCCGTTGCCGAACCTCACGGGCACGAGCCGCAATTTCCATAACGTCAACACGACGGAGTCGGCCGGCGACAACGTCAGCCTGCGCGTCACGCACAACTTCACGCCGGCCGCGGCCGGTGCGGGCGGACGCGGCGGGGGGCGCGGTGGCGGATTCGGCGGTCAGCGCGGCGGTGCCGGCGGGCGTGGAGGGCGCGGCGCTGCACAGGGCACGTCCGTGAACATGACCGCGCAGCTGCAATACCGCCGGACCAACAATCAGCAGCTGAACGTGCTGCCGGCACTCGGCGGGAAGACATCGAACACGAACATCGCCGTCCCGGTGTCGTTCAACATCCGGCACAAGCGGACGATGCACGCGATCAACGTGAACTATTCGTCCACGTCCGCGAAGACGAGGAACAATTACGCCGGCGTCGAAAACGTGACGGGCGCGGCGGGGATCAACGGCGTTTCGACAGATCCCTTCAACTGGGGTGTGCCGTCGTTGTCGTTCTCGAGCCTGTCGAGCGTGCGCGACATAACGCCGTCGCGGCGTTCCGACCAGCGGCTCGCGCTCTCGTACAACTGGACGCTGCCTCACAAGCAGCACCAGCTGCGCGCGGGCGGGGATTATCGGTTCGATCGCACGTCGAGCCAGACGGACGCGAATGCAGCCGGCGCGTACGTGTTCACGGGACTCTACACCGCCGGCGGATCCGCGATCGTCCGCAGCGGCGGTCTCGACTTCGCCGACTTCCTGCTCGGGCTGCCGCAACAGGCAACAGTGCAGTACGGGCCGGGGAACATCCGGATGACCGGCAAGTCGATGAGCCTCTTTCTCCAGGACGACTGGCGCAAGAGCGCGAAGCTCACGCTCAATCTCGGCGTTCGCTACGAATTGATCTGGCCGTTCATCGAGCGAAGCGGCCGAATGGTCAATCTCGACGTCACGCCGGACTTCACCGCCGCATCGCCCGTCTTCTCCGGTGAAACCGGCTTGTACAACGGCCACTTCCCCGCGGGTCTGCTGAATGCGGACACGAACAACATCGCGCCCAGAGTCGGCGCCGCGTGGCGCATCAAGCCCGGCACGATCCTGCGCGGCGGCTATGGCATCAGCTTCAATTCGGGCTCCTACGCGAACATCGCGCGCCAGCTTGCGGTGCAGCCGCCGTTCTCGACGAGCGACACCGTCATCGGGACGGCCCTCCTTCCTCTCACGCTGGGCAACGCGTTCATCAACGCCGTCACGGGCGTGGCGAACACGTACGGTGTCGAAAAAGATTACGACCTCGGACGCGTACAGACCTGGAACGTCGATCTCTCGCGCGATCTGAACCAGAACTGGAACGTCGGCGCAGGCTACACGCGCACCACCGGCGCCACCCTCGACGTCTTGCGCGCGCCGAATCGCGGCCCGTCGGGTCTGCGCATCGCCGGCGTCCAGCCGTTCCTCTGGCAGACGTCTGAAGGATCGTCGGTGCTCAATGCGGCGACGTTCCGCCTGCAGCGGCGGATGGTAAAAGGCATTGGCGGAACGATCAACTACACGCTCGCCAAATCGCGCGACGACGCGTCGACTATCGGCGGCGGCGGAACAGTTGTGGCGCAGGACGATCAGAATCTCGCGGCCGAATGGGCACTCTCGAGCTTCGATCGCCGGCACCAGTTCTCGAGCGACCTGTCGTTCGAGCTGCCGTTCGGCCCCAACAAGCGCTGGTTGAACAACGGCGGGCGCGCCGCGGCCATTTTCGGGCGCTGGCGCGGTTCGATGAACCTCACGTGGCAATCGGGGACGCCGCTCACGCCGCGGCTGCAGGCGGCCGCCAGCGATGTTGCGCGCGGGACGAACGGCACGCTGCGCGCCAACTACGACGGCGGGCCGATCCAGATCGCCGGGCCGACGATCGATCGCTTCTTCAACACGGCGGCCTTCTCGGTCCCGCTGCCGGGTACGTTCGGCACAGCCGGTCGCAACTTGATCATCGGTCCCGGCGCCCGTCTGTTGAACGCACAGTTTTCGCGCGACATCCAGTTGAAGCGCAACCGCGGCATCACGATCCAGGCAACGGCCTCGAATCTTCTCAACGGCGTCAACTACTCGCGCGTGGATACAACCGTCAACTCCCCCACGTTTGGACAGGTCCTCGCGGTCGGACCGATGCGGTCCGCGCAGCTCAATCTCCGCGTCCGGTTCTAACCAATGCGCACGCTTGCTGCCGCCGTCATCGCCATCCTCGCCGCCACTGCTCCGTCGATCGGCGGGCAGACGCCGCAGCCGCAGAAGCGTCCCCTGTTCCGCGGGAACACGCAGGTCGTGTCCGTTGACGTCATCGTTCGCGACGGATCCGGAAAGGCCGTGCGCGGTCTCAAGGCGACCGACTTCGAGGTCACCGAGGACGGCAAGCCGCAGGACATCACCAGCTTTGCCTTCGAAGAGATCTCGGAGCAGCCCAAGCGCGTCGCGACCGTCGATCTGCTGGCAGCCGCGGAGACGCGCCTCGCTGAAGACGCGAAACGCGGCCAACCCGCCGCTGCCGCGCAGTCCGCGCCGCCGGAGGCGATGACGTCCAACCAATTGGCGGGGCGCCGGCTCATCATTCTGCTGTTCGACATCAGTTCGATGCAGCCGGAGGACGTGCAGCGCGCCGTGGACTCCGCGACAAAGTACGTGAACGAGAAGATGAGTCCCGCGGATATGGTCGCCGTCGCGACGGTCAGTTCGATGCTGGAAGTGCTCACGGACTTCACGGCGGACCGCGCGAAGGTGGATGCCGCGCTCGCGACACTCGGCTACAAGGAAGGGACCGCGACGCCGCCGCCGGCGGCGGATACGGTCGCGACCGACGAACAGACGGCCGCCGACGAGTCGACTGCGTCCGAGGACACGGCGGCGCTCGACATGTTCAACAACGACGTCCGGCTGCGCGCGCTGAAGGCGCTGGCCGAGACGCTCGCGCCCATCGAGCAGAAGAAATCGATCCTCTATTTCAGCGCCGGCATGCAGCGCAGCGGCGAGGACAACCAGGTCGAACTGCGCTCGGCGATCAACGCCGCCGTCCGCGCCCACGTCGCGATCTATCCGGTCGATACGCGCGGCTTGCAGGCGATCGTCCCGGGCGGCGACGCGACGCAGGCGAGCGGCCGTGGCACGGCAATGTTCTCAGGGCGCGGCGTCTCGCAGCAGTTCTCGCAGCTGTCCGCGTCACAGGACACGCTCGCGTCACTCGCGTCGGATACGGGCGGGAAGGCATTCATGGATTCGAACGACTTCGACGCCGCGTTCGCCCGCGTGCAGCGCGACATGTCCGCCTATTACCTGCTCGGCTACAACAGCGCGAACACCGCGAAAGATGGACGCTTCCGTCGCATCCGCGTGCGGCTGAAGACGCCAGCTCCGGGCGCGCGCGTCGAAGCGCGGCAAGGCTACTACGGGGATCGCGACTTCGCGCACACCGCGAACACGGACCGCGAGACGCAACTGGAAGAGATGCTCTTTTCCGCGGTATCAGCGACGGATCTTCCCGTCCTCGTCAATGCGGGATTCTTCCGTCTTGCCGCGGACCGCTACTACGTCCCGATCTCGATGGCAGTGCCGGGTTCGGCGGTGCCGGTCCCGGCCGAGAAGGACAAGGACAAGATCGCGCTCGACGTCCTCGGCATCGTGCAGGACGAGCAGGGACGGCCAGTCGGCCGCATCCGGCAGACGATGAAGCTGCCGCCTGGATCTGTCGGCACACTCACGGCGAAACAAATCCTGTATCAGTCCGCGGTGACGCTGCCACCCGGACGCTTTTCACTCAAGGTCGTCGTCCGCGAGAACACGAGCGGCCTGATGGGATCGTTCGAAGCGCCGGTCGTCGTCCCCGAGTTGAAGCAGGCGCCGCTGAAGGTCAGCTCCGTCGTCCTCAGCACACAGGTGCAGGCGGCGAAGGACAAATCCGACAATCCCCTCATCCGCGACGGCGAGCAACTGGTGCCGAACCTGACACACGTCGTCGGCAAGGACCAGCGGATGTTCTTCTATTACGAGGTCTACGATCCCGCCGCCACCGAGTCCGCACCTGACGTGCGGACGAGCCTCGCGTTTTATCGCGGAAAGGTGAAGGTCTTCGAGACACCCGTGGTCGAGCGGACCGCGATCGACGAGCCGTCCCGCAAGGCCGCGCGGTTCAAGCTCGAAGTGCCCGCCGGCGCGATCCCGCCGGGCCTCTATACGTGCCAGATCAACATCATCGATTCCGTGGCCGGGAAATTCGCGTTTCCGCGCCTGGTTTTCCTGCTGCGATAGCACCGACGTCAGCCGCCGCGAGCACGCCGTTGATCCAGAGTTCGATTTCTTTCCAGGTGTCATCACTGTTCAAGGACTGATTGTGCCGCGCCCCTGGCACCAGAATCAGGCGCTTGCTGCCCGGCAGCGCCGCGAACACGCGCTCTGAGTGCGCCGGCGGCGTATCGACATCCGCTGCGCCATGTATCAGCAGCACCGGTGCGGAAATGCGGCTCGCTGCCGCAGACGGCGCAACCGCATCGACGCGCAATCGGCCCTGCTGCTCGGCGAGGCGAAACGATCGGTCGATGGTCCCGCGCGTGAAAAAGGCCGGCGCGCGTTCCGAGGCGACCGTTCGCAGGTCCGAAAACGTCTCTGCGGCGACAACGGCTGCAATGCGGGGATCGTCTGCGGCTTCCTGCAGCGCGACCGCGGCGCCGAGCGACGTGCCGATGAGGATGACGGGAGCTGCCGCGATGGTGTCCACGACCTTGTGCAGATCGCGCTTCTCGAAATACCCGTACGTGCACGCGTCGCCGCCGGACTCGCCATGCGCGCGGCTGTCATACGCGATCACGTCGAACCCGCGTGCGGTAAACCGTTGAACCACGCCTGTCGCGCTGCCGCGATTGTCGGCGATGCCGTGAAGGTAGACGATCGTGCCACGCGGGCGCTCCATCGCTGAGCGACATCGCCATCCGCGAAGCGTTACGTCGTCCCCCTCCAGTTCTGAGTCGACGCACCGGGCGGGAGCCGGTCCTCTCGCGATGTGGCGAGCGGGATGCAGCAGGCCGCCCGCGCCAAGGGCAGGCAGTTGCGCACACGCCACAATCGTCAGCACGATCGCCAGTCCCGCGCTTCCACCCATGACGCCGCTGCGGCCCATATGGAACGATACGCCTTCCGCGCGACTTCGTTCCGCGGCGCCGTTCTGCCCTCGTGCCGCGCGCGTTTATGATGCTGCGATGGGTCTGCGCGCCGTTTCGGCCCTTATCGTCTTCGCCCTCGTCACCACGACGCTGGTCGGCGCGTCCGCGCGGATCCGGCAGGCGCGCGACATTGCGTTGGAGCCGCCCGGGCGCGACGATGTGGCGCATATCGATGGGGACACCGCGACACTTCCGAACGGACGTCGCGTGACGCCGGTAGGTCGCGTGATTCGGACGCAATCTTACGGGTGGGGACTCGCCATTGCGCCTGATGGACGACGTGCCGCGGTCGTACATCCGGATTCTGTCGAAATCATCGATCTGGTCTCGCCGTTCGCGGTGCGTCGCATCCCGGCGTACGGCACGGGCAAGCATCCGGAGCTCGGTGAAGGCACCTACATGGGATGCGCGTTCTCTCCGGATGGTGGGGTCCTCTATTACGGCAGCGCGAATGAGGGGCGGATCCTGGAGCTCGACGTCGCATCGGGCACCGTGAAGCGACGATTCGATTTGAACGCCGGCGGCGCTTCCGACAGTTTCGCCGGCGACCTCGCCGTGAGCGCGGACGGCTGGCGCCTCTTCGTCGTCGATCAGTTCAACTATCGTTTCGTGACGATCGATCTTACGTCCGGGCGCCTCACGCAGTCAGTCCGCGTGGGACGCAATCCGTTCGCGATCGCGTTGTCGCCAGACGAGCGCACCGCGTGGGTGTCGAATGTGGGCATGTTCGAATATCCGCTCGTTCCTGGCGTCACCCCGAACACGCGTGCGACGAAGGGGCTTCCCTTCCCTGCGTATGGCGTCCCGTCGGGGGAAGCGGAGCGTGGTGTGAGCGTGAATGGCGTCCGCGTGCCAGGGCTCGGCGATCCGAATGTTCCGGAGGCGATGTCGGTGTTCGGCGTTCGACTCGCCGACGGACGCGTCACCGCGCGGTTGAAGACGGGTTACCTGGTCGGCGTCGAACGCGACGATCTGACGACCGTCGGCGGCGCCAGTCCGGGCGCGGTGGTCGCCGGCACGCGCTACGTGTACGTTGCCAATGCGACGAACGACACCGTGTCCGTGATCGACGCAGGCACCGAACGGATCGTCCGGCAGATCGAATTGAACCTGCCCGGCCTCGAACGGCTCCGAGGCGTGCTGCCGTTTGGCGAGGCGCTGAGCGCGGATGAAAAACGGCTGTTCGTCGCCTGCGCGGGGCTGAATGCTGTCGCTGTGATCGACGTCGAGAGCGGCACGGTCGAGGGATACATTCCAGCGGGCTGGTTCGCATCTGTGGTCGCGCTGACCAACGGCGGCCGCACGCTCGTGGTGGCCAGCTCCAAGGGACTCGGCTCCGGCCCGAACGGCGGACGCGGATTCCAGGACCCCGAACGCGGCGCGCATCCTGGTGACATGATCCAGGGCACGCTGCAACTCGTGGATGTGCCGGATGCGGCAACTCTCGCGTCCTACACGCGACACGTGATCGCGAATACGTACGTCGAGCGTCCACGCGTGGCGCTGCCGGCGCTCTTCCGCGAGCATCCGATCAAGCACGTAGTCTTCATGGTGAAGGAGAACCGCACGTTCGACCAGGTGTTCGGCCGCCGTACGGGCGTTCGCGGCGATCCGACGATCGCGGAGCTATACGACGCGTCGCCGAATCACCAGGCGCTCGCAGACCGCTTTGCGATCGGCGACAACTTCTATTGCGATTCCGATCAGTCGAACACGGGACACCGGTGGGTTGTTGGCGTCTACCCGAATGAGTGGGTCGAGGTGAACGCGCGTTCGCGGATCCAGGCGCGGCCGTTCAGCACGGCGCCAGGCCGCCACTACGTATCCGGCTCGAACGGGACGATGATGCCCGAGGATTACAACGAGGCAGGCGCGCTGTGGGAGCACCTCGTTCGGCACAAGATGTCGTTCTTCAACCTCGGTTTCGGCACAGAGATGCCGGTGTCGCTCGAAGAGCAGATGTTCAAGGAGACCGGCATCCGCATGACGGTCAGCTTCCCGCTGCCGAAGGCGCTGTTCGATCGCACGTCGCGGCGGTATCCGACGTACAACATGGCGATTCCGGATCAATACCGCGCCGACGTGTTCGAACAGGAGCTGCGCGAGCGGTGGGAAAGCGGTCGCGAGCCGTTTCCGCAGCTGCTCACGATGGTGCTGCCGAACGATCACCTGACGGACCCGCATCCGGCAGCGGGGTATCCGAAGCGCGAGTCCTACATGGCGGACAACGATCTCGCGCTCGGACGGATCGTCCATCGCTTGTCACGGACGCGATGGTGGAACGAGACGCTCGTGGTGGTGGTCGAAGACGATCCCCAGGGGGGCCGCGATCATGTCGACGCGCACCGGTCCGTGCTGATGCTCATCGGCCCGCACGTGAAGCGGGGCTACGTGACTCCCCGGCTCGCGAACTTCGGGTCGATCATGCGGCTGATCTTCACGTTGCTCGGGATGCCGCCGCTCAACCAGTTCGACGCGACGGCGTCGCTGCCGCTCGACTGGGTCGCGGACACGCTCGACCTCGATCCGTACACGGCGCGGATGGCGGATCGCAAGCTGTTCGATCCCGACGCCGCGTTGAAGCCGTTCGACCGCCGCTTCAACTGGAAAGCGCTGGCCGACTCCCCGAACATGGACGACCTGGAGGACATGCGGCGCCCCTTCGGGGTCAGGTCTGCAAATCGCCGGTAGCCGGGGGTCAGGTCTGTAAATCGCCCCTAGCGGGGTCAGGTCCGTAAATCGCCGCTCCCCGGGGTCAGGTCTGTAGATCGCCCCATGTCGGGGGCCAGGTCTGTAAATCGCCGCTAGTGGGGGTCAGGTCTGCCGGAGACCTGACCCCGCGATGGGGCGATTCGCAGACCTGACCCCCGGCATGGGGCGATTTGCAGACCTGACCCCCAGTCACCGGGGCGGCCCCGGGGGACGGGTCGGCATCAAGGGATTGCTGGCCGCGGACGATGATGCTGACGTCGTGGTCTTTGTCGCCGACGCGACGCGGGTCACGACCAGCGTCCCCTCCGCGATCGCCGGATCGACGAGCTCCGTGAACGTTTGGTCGCTCGCGCCCACTTTGACGGTCGCTGGTGTGATGCGGCCGCCGTCCGACACCCAAACAGTCGGCGACTTCGTCGCAGCCGGCGCCGTCGCGCCGAGACTCGCCTGCAGTTTCGCGTCCGGTTTGAACCGCAGCGCCGCAGACGGCACGCGCAGGACGCCGTTACGGCGGGCGACTTCGATCGTTACCGTTGCCGTCATCCCCGGCTTGAGCTTCAGCGCGGTGTTCGGCGCATCGATGATGGCGGCGTAGGTCACCACATTGTTCGACGTCGTCGGATTCAGCCGCACCTGCGACACCGTCCCATGGAACGTCTCCGATGGATAGGCGTCCACGCGGAAGGTGACTGCCTGGTTCGCGCGAATCTGGCCGAGATCCGATTCGTCGATGCTCGCGTTCACCTGCATGGCCGACAGGTCCGCGGCGATCACGAAGAGCGTCGGCGCGGACAGGCTGGCGGCGACCGTCTGGCCGACGTCTACGTTCCGCGCGATCACGACGCCGTCGATCGGCGAGCGGATCACCGTCTTCGCCAGGTTCACCTGCGCGCTCTGCACGGCGGACTTCGCCTGGACGACCTTCGCCTCGGCGCCGACGACCTGCGCCTTCGCGGACGCGCTCGCGGTCTCCGCGGACTGCAGATCCGCCGCGGGCAGCAGTTGCCGGGCTGAAAGATCGCGCGCGCGCGACAATGCGGCGTCGGCGGCGCCCAGCGCTACACGGAGCCGTTCGACCTCCGCTTCGGCGTTGACGAGCGACGCGTTCGCCTGTTCCACGGCGCTCACGTACGTGGACTGATCGAGCCTCGCGAGGATCTGCCCCTTCGTGACGATGGAGTTGTAGTCGGCGTTGAGCGCCTCGACGGTACCCGACACCTGGCTGCCGACCTGGACCATCGTGACGGCTTGAAGCGTCCCGGTTGCCGACACCACGTTGACGATATCGCCGCGCGTCACTGCTTCCGTCGTGAGCGCCGGCGCCTCGTCACCACGCCGCGTGTAAAAGGCACCGGCGGTGATTGTCGCCGCCAGCACCAATGCGAAAAGGAGGAGAGTTGTGCGTTTCATGCTACTGGGGGATACGACCCGTTCTTGACGGAACGGTGGCTCTACGGTGACAAATCAGTGGCACCGGCGCAGGACGGCCCGCCGCCGCTAAACTGGAAGGCGATGGCACTCCAGGACACGTCCGACAAGGCTGGCGGACGCGTGCTCGTCGTCGAAGACGACGAGCACATTCGCGAGCTGGTACTGCTCCACCTCGGCCTCGAGGGCCTCCAGACCGTGGCGGCCGTCGATGGCACGGAAGGGCTGCGTGTCGCGCGCAACCAGCCGTTCGACCTGATCGTGCTCGACGTGATGCTGCCGGGACTCGACGGGATTACGGTGTGCCGCGCGATCCGTCGCGAGACGCACCTGAAGGACGTGCCGATCCTGATGCTCACCGCACGGCGCGAGGAAGCCGACAAGGTGAACGGTCTCGAGAGCGGCGCGGATGATTACCTGACGAAGCCGTTCGGCATCCGCGAATTCGTCGCGCGCGTGCGAGCGCTCCTGCGCCGCCGCCGCAGCGCGGTCAACGCGTCCGCCCACGATGCGCCCGTGACGGTCGGCGGCCTGCACATCGATCCAGCCCGGCGTCTCGCGCGCGTCAACGAACGCGAAATCGAGCTGACCGCGCACGAGTTCGATCTGCTGTATGTGCTCGCGAGCAACCGGGGCATCGTGTTCAGCCGGGACGCGCTCGTGCAGCGGGTCTGGGGCGGCGACACGCACATCACCGAACGCAGCGTTGATACGCTGATCAAGCGGCTGCGGAAGAAGATCGAAGAAGACCCGGCGGAGCCTCGCTACATCTCGACTGTGTGGGGCACGGGCTACAAGTTCGCCGATGCCTGAACGCCGGTGGTATCGGAGCTTCTACTGGCGCATCGCGATTGGATACGTCGCGTTGCTCGCGGTGTTGCTCCTGGTGCAGACGGGCCTGGCGATCTGGCTCACGGATCGCGTCTGGGGCCGCGCGAGCCGCACGCCCGCACAACTCGCCGAGCTTGCGGCGCAGGATCTCTCGACCCAGCTTGCTGCGAATCCGTCGTTGGACATCCAAGCCCACCTGCACGATCGATATCGCTCCGGCTACCAGCCTTTCGTCGTCGTCATGGCGGGCGACGGGCGCGCGTTCACCAACCGCTCGCCCGTGCCTCCGTCGCTCGCGCGCGACGCGTGGCGCCACCTGCGCGGAGAGGCGCTGTCGCCGCACGATCACGATGCGCCACTGGGCCGCGGACGAGGGCCGGGATTCTTCGCCGAGTATGCCGACGTGATCGTCGGCGGCACGCGCGTGGGCGTCGTGGCCGTGCCGGGGACGCCGCCACCGCTCTCGGTCAGCCTGCGCGAAACGGCCCCGATCCTCGCGTGGGCGGGCGGCGCGCTGCTCGCGGCCGGCGCGGCGATCGTTGCGTTCCTGATTTTTCGTCCAACACGTCGGCGGCTGCGGGCGCTCGAGGATACGGCCCGATCGCTCGGCGAAGGGCGGACGGACGTCCGAGCGGACGAATCAGGCGGTGACGAGGTCAGCGCGCTCTCCGCCGCGTTCAACGCGATGGCTGCCGATCTCGAGGCGCGCGCCGTCGCGCTCGCGGAGTCCGATCGCGCGCGGCGGCAACTGCTCGCCGACGTCTCGCACGAGCTCATGACGCCGCTCGCCGCGATCCGCGGCTACGTCGAGACGCTGGGAATGAAGGAACTGACGATCGACGAAGCGACGCGAGCGAGGTATCTCGAGATCGCGCACCAGGAAACGCACAAGCTCGAGGCGATCATCGGGGACCTGCTCGATCTCGCCCGGCTCGAGGGAGGGGGTGACACGCTGGAGTGCGACGCCGTGCTCGTCGACGATCTGCTGCGCCGCGTCGCCGACCGCCATCGTCCGGCACTGATCGGGCGCGGCGTGACACTGACGACGACGGCGGCGAGCAATACCCCGTTGATTTGGGGAGACGCGGACCGGTTGGAACAGGCGCTGCAGAACGTCGCGGCGAACGCGATCCGCCATACGCCCGATGGAGGAACGGTGACGCTGCGCGCGGAGCCGGCGGGAGATCGGGTCAAGGTAACCGTCGCGGACGGTGGTCCAGGGATTCCCCCGGAGCACCTCGCCCACATCTTCGATCGCTTCTACAAGGCCGACGCGTCACGTGCCGGCACGCACGTGCCATCCGGCAGCGGGCTGGGCCTCTCGATCGTCCGCGCCATCGTTCATCGCCACGGCGGCGAGGTCAGGGCGGAAAACGGTCCGGCAGGCGGAGCAGTGTTTACGCTGTTGCTCCCGTCCGCCGGACCGACCGCTAACCGCTAACTGCCAACCGCAAACTGCTAACTGCTGACTGCCGTCTATTCCCTACCAGGTGGAAGACTCACATTGAGCGATTGAGTCTCGCCGGAACGGATCTGCACCGTCGAGTTGTACGGCTTGAAGCCTTCCTTGCGCACTTCGACTCGATGTGACCCCGCGGCGAGCTGCACCATCAGCCGGCTGCCCCCTTCGGGACTGTCCCATCGTTCCCCATCGATGACCACCACTGCATCTGCCGGCTGGACGCGTATGTTCAGCGTGCCGAATTCCCGGTTGTCAGGCGCGCGGCGATCGCCAGGCCCTTCGGGCAGCGGACGGGTCCGTCCCGGCTCGCGCGGTTCGCGCTGATCACCGGGATAGGGGGGATTCGGCTCCTGTGGCGGCCGATATGGATCGCGCGGCGCGTACGGGTCCTGCGGATCGCGATAGGGATCGCGGCTGTTCGGCACCGGCTGCGGCGCCGGCTCCGGCGGTGCGCCCGACGCGAGCGGCTCGAGGATCGCCTTGAAGTGATAACCCTCGCCCGGCCGGAACAGTGTCTTCTGCCGGTAGGTCCGGTAACCCGGCAGGTACACCGACAGCTCGTGCTCGCCCGCGGGCAGATCGAGCCGCTGGAACACACCGTCGAACTGATCGACGATGCCGACAAAGTACCCGTCCACGAACACCTGCGCGTCGCGCGGCTTCACCTCGATACGCGCGCTCGCCCACGAGCGGCCGTAGTAATAGCGCGGGTATTGCTCGTAGTACGGATACCAGCCCGCGTAGAACGGATCGTAGAAGGGGGCGTAGAAGGGGCTGTAGAACGGGCTGTAGAAGGGACTATAGAAGGGTCTGTAGAAGGCGCCGTAGTAATACGGCCGATAGTAGCCCGCGCTGATGACGACGGCGGTCCGCACGGGTGCGCGGCGAACGGCTCGCCGCTGCGCGGCAGCCTCGGCCGGCCACAGCATCACCGCCGTGATGCAGGCACAGCTGAAAAGCACCAGACGCTTGGAAATCACGGAAACCTCCGCATGGCAGGGCGCATCCAGGTAAGCAACGTGAATGCCTGAGGCCCAACCGGCGAATCGGCGCCTTGCCGACCTCAGCCGTCCTCCATGGAGCACACGTCTGTCCCCTGCCGGTGGCACGTGGCAGCCACGGTTTCTTCACAGTTGCGCCACGGCCGCGACATCGAGCGTGGAGTCAAATGGATCAAACGCGAACGGACCGTCACTCCGATCCTCATCGCGACTCCTCCCACCGACGGTGTAACGAAAGGGGTGACGGTTCGCCAGCGCCTGCAGCCCACCAGGTTGGCTGCCGCGTGTGACGCGAACCACCGCGGTGCCACGGCCGCGTCGTCAGTTCACCGGGAACTGGCGGCGCGGCTTTTTTAGTCTTTAGGTTTGGGTCCTGGCTTCACGTCAAGAGAAGAGGCCTGCCGTCGCGTTCAGTGCGGCCCGTACCCATGGCTCAGGATAGAGGCCCATCACGACAACACCGAGCGCACAGAAGAGAATTGCGAGAAAGAGTGGCGCAGCTAGCGGCACGCGTCCGCCCTTCTCGGGCGTATCGATGTACATGCGGCTCGCGAGCACGAGGTAGTAGTACAGCGCCACGATCGTGAGCACGGCGCCGAGCAGGGCGAGGCCGTACATGTGCTGATCGATTGCAGCCTTGAAAATGAACAGCTTCGCCCAGAAGCCCGCCACGAACGGAATCCCGCCGAGCGAGAGCAGGAAGACGAGCATGCTCAGCGCGAGCACGGGCGAGCGCTGCGCGAGACCGCGGTAGCCGCTCATCGAATCCGTCTCCTCGCCGGAGCCGACAGCCTGCACGACGAAGAACGCGCCCATGTTTCCGAAGAGGTACGCGACGAGATAGAAGAGCACCATGCCGGCGGCGTTCGCCGACATCGCCGCGATGCCGATCAGCATGTAGCCGATGTGTGCCACGCCCGAGTAGGCGAGCAGCCGCTTGACGTTCTGCTGCGGGATCGCCATCAGGTTGCCTGCGACGATCGTGAGGCCCGCGAGCGCCGATACGACCGGCACCCACATGTAGCCGGCGCTGCCCGCGCCTTCGAGATACAGCCGGAACACGACGATGAACCCCGCGGCCTTCGGCGCAACCGAGAGCCACGCGACGAACGGTGTCACCGCCGCCTCGTACGTGTCCGGCACCCACATGTGGAATGGCACGGCGGCGATCTTGAACGCCACACCCGCGAGCACCAGCACGAGCCCGAGCTTCGCGAGGATCTGTCCCGATGCCAGCGCACCGGGAATCGCGCCCATCGCTGTCGTTCCCGTCACGCCGAAAATGAAGGAGAAGCCGTAGAGCAGGATCGCGGACGACACCGATCCGACGAGGAAGAACTTCAGCGCGCCTTCCGACGCGATGTCCTTGCGCTTCTGGAAGCCGCTCAGAAAATAGAGCGGAATCGACATCAGCTCGAACGCAACGAACAGCAGGACGAGATCCCGAGCCGCCGCGAGCACGAACATGCCGAGCAGCGATGCCAGCAGCGCGACGTGATACTCCGCGCCGCGACGGGCAAAACCGTCGCCGGATAGACCGAGCGTCGCGAGTACGCTGACGGCGGCCGATACCAGGAACAGCCGCTGTGCGAAGATGGCGAGCGGATCGAGCACGAACGCGTCGCTGAACAACGACTCCCCGGGACGCACGAAGAACGACCATGCTGCCAGGCCAATCAGACCGAACAGGGAGAGCCATCCGCAGCGCCGATCGGGGACAGCCGGTTTGAACAGGCCGAGCAGCAGCACGGCCGCCATCAGTCCACCGAGCCCGAGCATCACCTTCATCGCATCACGCCCAGTTTCACGAGCAGCGGCACGGTCGCCGTATCGATCGGCGCGACGATCAGCTGCGGCACGACGCCGAAGATGATCAGAATGCACACGAGGAACACGAGCGCGACCCACTCCGTGCCTTGCGCATCCGGCAGATCGTGGAAATGCGGATCCGCGCTCGTCGGCCCCCAGAAGATCTGCCGCACGACGCGGAGCACGTAGATCGACGTCAGGAACGCACCGATGACGCCCGGCAGCAGCCACCACGGATGCGCGGAGGCCCAGGCGCCGACGAACGTCAGGAATTCAGCGACGAATCCGGCGGTCGCGGGCAATCCAAGGGAGGAGAACCCGCCGATGGCGAACGCCGTCGCGATCCCCGGCATCATCTGGCCGAAGCCGCCCATCGTGAAGATCGCGCGCGAATGCGCCTTCTCGTAGACGAGACCGACGAGGGCGAAGAACAGTCCCGTCATGATCCCGTGCGCGACCATCTGGAATACCGCGCCGTTCAATCCCTGCTCGGTCAGCGTCGCGATGCCGAGCATCACAATTCCCATGTGCGAGACGGACGAGTATGCGACCACGTACTTCAGGTCCGTCTGCGCCATCGCGCTCAGCGCGCCGTAGACAATGTTGATGGACGCGATCGCGCCGACGAGCCACGCCCACTCGACGGCTCCGCCTGGCGTGAGGCCGAGACCGAGCCGGACGACGCCGTACGCCCCCAGCTTCATCAGCACGCCGGCGTGCAGCATCGAGACCGCCGTCGGCGCGGAGGCGTGGCCGTCAGGCGACCAGGTGTGCAGCGGCCAGATGCCGGCAAGAATGCCGAAGCCCACGTAGAACGCGAGAAACACCCACGACTGCAGCCGCGCAGAAAACTGGAACTGCTGGAGATCGAGGAAGGAGAAACTCTTCGATCCTGCGGCGGTGTAAAGCGCGAGGATGCCCACGAGGATGAACGCCGACCCCAGAAGCAGGTACAGCGTCAGCTTCATGGCCGCGTATTCCTTCGTGCCCACGCCGGTCCGCTTGAACGCCCACCCGAAGAGGCCCTGCGGGCGGATCTCGCCGCTCGATCCCCAGATGCCGATCAGGAGATACATCGGCAGCACGGCGATCTCATAAAACAGGAAGAACACGAACAGATCGAGCGACACGAACACGCCGAACACGCCCGTGACGAGCAGCAGGAGCAGCGCGTAGAACTCCTGGCCGCGCGTCTTGACGGTCCACGACGCGAACACGCCCGCGAAAAGGATGATCGCCGTCAGCAGCACGAGCACGAGTCCAATGCCATCGAGTGCGAGGCTGTACGAGATGCCGAACGAGGGGACGAGTGGCCACGATTCGCCGAACTGGAAACCCGCCGCGCTCCGGTCGTACGCGAAACACAGCCAGCCGGCAAGCGCGAGCGGAATCGCGGCGCCCAGCGTCGCCGTGAGCCGCACGAGGAGCGGCCTGTGGCGCGCGAACGCCATGATGATCAGCGCGGCGACGAACGGCGACCAGGTGATGATCGAAAGCACCGGCAGGCGCGTCACCAGGCGACTCCGATCCACGCCATCAGCGCAAGCAGCCCGAGACCGACGGCCCAGACGTAGTCCTGCACCTTGCCGGTCTGCATCCGCCGCAGGCGATCGCCGGCGTCGAGCGTCCACGCGCTCACGACGTTCAGCACGCCATCAACCAGGTACCGATCGGTCCAGCCGATGGCACGCGAAAACGTCAGGAGCACGGAGCGATAAATGGCGAGGTAGATGTCATCGAGCCAGAACTTCGCGATCGCCGCCCGGCGAATCGGCGCGAACGCAGTCGCCAGCGCGTCGGCGCTGATCGCGCGCTTCTGATACGTCAGCCACGCGAGCGCGATGCCCGACAACGCAACCGCAATCGCCGACGGCGTCACCCAGCCCGGGGCGTGGAATTCCGCTTCCGGTGCACGGATAGTGAAATAGATCCCGATCGCCATCGCGATCATCGCGAGAACCCACAGCGGCCCCGTCATCACGAACGGAGCGTCATGCGCGTGCGTCACTCCGTGACCCACGTTATGACTCAGATCGTGACTCTGCCCCGGATCCATCGTGGCCTGTGCTTGTCTGCGGCCAATTAGAACCGTGTTGGTCTGTGTTTGTCCGTGGCCAACCAGAACCGTATCGGCCTCTGTTGGTCTGTGGCCAAAGAACGCCAGGAACACCACGCGGAACATGTAGAACGCGGTCAGGAACGCCGCAAGCAGAAGTCCGAAGAACGGCACCGCGAAGCCCCCGGCCCAGACTGCGCCGAGCACTTCCTCTTTGGAGACGAACCCGGCAAACAGCGGCACGCCGGCGAGTGACAGCGTGCCGACGAGAAACACGACGGCCGTCTGCGGCATCCGGCGCGCGAGGCGTCCCATGTCCGCCACGTCGTTGCTGCCGACGGCGTGGATCACCGCGCCGGCCCCGAGGAACAGCAACGCCTTGAAGATGCCGTGTGTCAGCAGGTGAAAGAAGCCGGCCCCCGCATAGCCAGCACCGATGGCGGCCATCATGTAACCGAGCTGCGACACCGTCGAGTACGCCAGCACGCGCTTGATGTCGGTCTGCACGCAGGCCAGGATTGCGGCGAGCAGCGCCGTCAGGGCGCCGTTCCACGCGACGATCGCCATCACCTGCGGCGTAAGCGCGAAGAGCCATTCCATGCGGGTCAGCAAATACACGCCCGCCGTCACCATCGTCGCCGCATGGATCAGCGCCGAAACTGGCGTCGGGCCTTCCATCGCATCCGGCAGCCAGACGTGCAGCGGAAACTGCGCGGACTTCCCTGCCGCACCCAGGTAGACACAGAATGTAATGATCGAGAGGCCTGCAAGGGGGATCTGTCCGGCGGCTGCCAGCTGGCGGAGCTCGACGAGATCGAAAGTCCCTGTCGCGCGATGCAGCAGGACGATCCCGATCAGCAGGCCGACATCACCCGCCTTCGTCGTCCAGAACGCTTTCAGCGCGGCGCGCGCCGCCTCGGGCTTGCGATACCAGAAGCCGATCAGCAGGCACGAGCAGACGCCAACGAGCTCCCAGCAGATGAACAGCTGCAGCAGCGTCGGAGCGAGGACGACGCCCATCATCGAAAACGCGAACAGCGACTGCAGCGCGTAGTACCGGCCGAGCGCCGGCGCAGGCTCGTCGCTCAGATAACAGGTGGAATACACCTGGACGAGGAGCGCCACCAGCGTGACGAGCAGCAACATCGACGTCGACTGCGCGTCGACGAGCACGCCGACCGTGGCGAAGGGACCATGTGCGCCAGACAGCCAGGACCAGACCGCGTGAATTGGCTGGGCGAGCCCGCGCGTGGCGCGCCACGCGAGAATGGCGGACACGAATGCAGCCGCCGTGCACGCAATCGAAAACCACGCCGCCGGGCGCCCCGATCGCCGCAGCGGCGGCAGGACTCCAATGATGAGAAACGCGGCGGCCGGCAGGAGCAGCGCGGCGAGCGCGAGCGCGGCGGGGCTGCTCGTCATCATCCTTTCAACCAGTCGATGTGATCGGCCATGGCGGAACGCCGCGTCCGGAACAGGAGGATGACGATCGCGAGGCCCAGCGCAACTTCCGCGACCGTGATGCAGATCGCAAACAGCGTGAACACCATGCCGGTTTCGATTCCGCGGAACCGGCTGAACGCGACGAAGTTGATGTTCACCGCGTTCAGCATCAGCTCGATGCCGAGCAGGATGCCGACGGTGTTCCGGCGCGTCACGGTTCCAAAAAGACCCAGACAGAAGACGATCGCGGCAAGCGTCAGGTAGGCCTGGAGTCCCATCTACTCCTCCGGCCTCGCGAAATAACTCGCGCCAAGCAGGCCGACGACCAGCAGGACCGCGAGCAGCTCGAACGGCAGCGCGAACTGCGTCAGCAGCGACGTGCCAATCTGGCGCGTCAGATCACCCGAAAGCGCCGGGCGCGCCATGTCCAAATGTGCCTGCGACAGGGCACGCACGAGCAGCGCGAGCAGTCCGCCGGACACAACCGCGCCTGCGACGATGTGCCGGCTGGTGTGCGAAAGGCGCTCGCCGACGAGCCGCTCGGTGACGACGATCGCGAAAACCACGACGGTGACCACGCCACCGGCGTAGAGCAGCACCTGCACCGCGGCGATGAACTCCGCATCGAGCGTGAGAAAGATGCCCGCAGTCGCGATGAGGGCAAGCGCCAGCCACAACACCGAATGAAACAGGTTCTTGCCGATGACGACGGCGAGACCGGCGCCGACGAGGATGACGGCGAACGCCCAGAAGGCGACGATGCCGAGCGTCATGCGTGCGCCTTCCCGGCTTCCGTTTTCCCGGCTTCCGTTATTCCGGCTGCCGTTTTTCCGGCTTCCGTCTTTCCGGCTTCCGTCTTCTCGGCTTCCGTCTTCTCGGCTTCCGTCTTCTCGACTTCCGTCTTTCCAGCTTCCGTCTTTCCAGCTTCCGTCTTTCCGGCTTCCGTCTTCTCGACTTCCGTCTTTCCGGCTTCTGTCTTTCCGGCTTCCGTCTTCTCGACTTCCGTCTTCTTCGGGGGCGCCTGCATGTCGCGCAGCCGATTACCCGTGGCCCATGAAGGATCGTGCTGCAGCCCGATTGCGTGGAGGCGATCCTTGTCGAGCAGCATTTCGCGACGATCCGCTGTGGCGAGGTCGAACGACTTCATCATGATGATGGCGTCGGTCGGGCAGACCTGCACGCACAGCTCGCAGAACTCGCAGGCGTACAGTTCGAGCGTGAAGGTCTTCGCGTAGTTGCGCTTTTCCGCCTTCAGCATCTCGACCTTGATCACGGCCGGCGGGCAGATGAACTCGCACAGGCGGCAGCCGATGCAGTTCTCTTCGCCGGTCTCCTTGTCGTAGGTCAGCGCGAGCAGGCCGCGGAATCGGTTCGGGAACGGACGCGATACGTCCGGGTAGTGCACCGTCACCGGCTTCCGGAACATATTCACGAACGTAATGCGCATGGCGTAGCCGACAGCCTTGCCGATCGCCCACCCTTCCGCGAACGTGCCGCGCGTGCCCGCCGGAGCGTCTGCGCGAGAGCGGACGTCAGCCAATCGGCGTCCTCCACACGATCACGACGGCCGTGGCGATGAGCAGAAGCAGCGTCGCCGGCAGCATCAGCTTCCAGGACACCCGGAGAATCTGATCCACGCGGATGCGGACGAAGCTCCAGCGTACCCAGGTCAGGATGATGAAGACGAAGAGCGCCTTCAAGAGGAACCACACAGGGCCGAGCCAGACCGGTCCCGGTCCGGACCAGGCGCCGAGGAACAGCAACGCACCGAGAAACGACGTCCCCAGAACGTGCGCGTACTCGGCGAGCTGGATGATCGCGAACTTCATACCGGAGTACTCAACGCGGAAGCCCGCGACGAGCTCGGACTCTGCTTCGAGGATGTCGAACGGGACCCGGTTCTCCGCCGCAACGGCAGTGATGATGAAAAAGAGAAATGCGAGCTGCCCGATGACCGGATAGGCGATGAACCAGAGACCGGACTGGGCGACGGCGATGTCCGACATGCGCAACGATCCCGCCAGCATCACCGGCACGAGCGTGGCCATCACGAACGGCAGGTCGTACGAAATGATCTGGTTGACGGCGCGCATCGCCGACAGCAGCGCGTACTTGTTGTTCGACCCCCAGCCCGCCATGAACAGACCGACGATTTCGAGCGACGACACAGCGAGGAAGAACAGAACGCCCGTATCGAGGTCGGCGACGCCGATCCCGGGCGCGAACGGAATCGTCGCGAAGATCAGCAGGCAGGGCACGAGGAACACGACCGGCGCAAGATTGAACACCGGGCTGTCCGCAGACGCCGGCTCGATGTGTTCCTTGAGCAGCAGCTTCACGCCGTCGGCGATCGGCTGCAGCAGTCCGCGCGGGCCGACGCGGTAAGGTCCGATACGCGACTGCAGCCGCGCCGCGAATTTTCGTTCGAGCAGCGTCACGTAGGCAAGGATCCCGACCAGCGCGCCAAGGATCACCGCCGACATAATGGTCGCCTGGATCACCGGTGGCAGCGCGCTCATCGATCGTTTCTCACTTCGCTCGGTGGGGCCCCGAAAACGTTCCCCACCTCCCGCCTTCGCTCACCGGAGTGCGCGTGAGCTACGGCGCGGCAGGCCGCTGCGCGCAACCTTCTCCA